>DAHVDN010000052.1 GCA_027313505.1 Candidatus Dormiibacterota bacterium | reverse complement strand
CCCAGCGCGGTGGATCTGCGCAGTGGCTGGTGTCGAGTATTGTCGCCTTGCAACCTGCCGCACCATCGAACGGTGCCCGGTGCTCGCCAGGAGGTGGGGACAAGGGTCTGCCTGCGCTGCTTGATCCTGATCGCCGCGGGAACTGGTGCCGGCGGCCTTCAGGTTTGGGCGGATCGATCCCGCAGACAGGATCGATACCAACGATCCCTTCGCAGCGAAGTTACTTTGATGCCTTGCCCCTTTTGATCTGGTGCGACCGGAGCACCAATCCCAACCTCGTCTTGGGCGACGGGATGCGGGAAGGGCGCGCACGGCCAGCCCCCGTGGAGCAACCTGTGCCCCCGCGCTCTCCGGAGGAGTCGTCCTTTCCAGCTCCGGGCCCCAGCCGGAGATGATTTTCGCTGCCAAACCAGCAAACGGTGACGCCCTTGAGCTACGACCTGCCCTCTGCCTCCCGGCGATCGCTGTCGCGTGGACTTTCGGTGTCCCCTCATCGGTCTAGACCAATCTGCACGGTGACAGCTTGACGGGCGGTGACTGGTGCCTTCCGAAAAACGCTATGGCGGCGCGCGATGCTGGCCGTAGCCCAGCTTGACACAACGGAGACTGGGCAAGCCCCGCGGCGTGCAGGGCTGGCGCGACCAACCCCGGATGCGTTCCCCATAGCAAGGCTCTCGAGCCCCTGAGAGATCCTGGGGTGGGCTGCCAGGGCCAGCGGGTCGTGTGCATTGGGGACCGCCTGATGCTCCCTTGTAGGGTGCACGCGTCGAGCCACGGAACCAGGGTGCCGTCTCCTTGAGACTCTTGAGACTGGCCCGGCAGTTCGGGGACGCGGCCGGACCTCGACAGCCGACCGCGAAATGACCCAGGATGCTCTGAGACAAACGTAAACCCCTTTCGGTAACCCGACACTGACGACCGGCCCCGACCTGGCAGACCGGCAGCGACGCTCTCCTGGCATATGGCCGACAGGCACCCAGCCACCGAATCCAGCACTACCGCCCTTTGCTGGAACTATTGGCGGTGGTCGCAACACAGGACGGCACAACGGACAGCTCAGGCCAGGGAGCGGAATTGCCCCCTTTCGGGCGATTCTGGTGCTTCGCATGCCAGCGCCGCAGCGACAGGCCGCGACTCGGAAGGGCCCTACCTGATGGGTTACCGGCCGTCCCGCGCCCTTTTCTTCTGACCGGGCAGCTCACCAAGGTCTCGGGGCCGGTTGGCCCGGAGGCACTGTTGGATGGTGCATGGTGCACCCTGATGGCCATCACATAAACCGGATTTCCTGCGGCCATGGCGAGGTGCGACCACGCTCGATGGCACCACCTTTTGGAGAGGTAGGCTGACGGGAATTGGCTACGGTACTATAGGCTTCGGGTGGGAGCCGCTTTCCATCGTTATGCAGGGTCCCGGGGAGGACGCGGCACCAGCAAAATTTGGTGGAGGCACGCTGTGGACAGGAACTTTTGTGGTTGGGCCCACGAATCGAAAGCTGGCCCCCGGCCAGGGATGGTCTTGTGTACCGTGCCACGGCCGGGCCGTCGACCAATGGTCCTTACCTTCGGCGCGGCGCTTCCCGGCCGTTCCGAGTCGATGGATGTGGCAGATGGTGGACGCTATCTGGGAACCGTGACGAGCGGCGCCTGACGAATGACGTCCCAGCTACCATCCCAGCCCCCAACCGGTGCCGGACAATCCGCACCCTCGGACACGAGCCCGACGGCCTTTCGGGAGGAGTTGGGCGTGCCCACTGCGGGGCACATCCATCCCACACGGATGCGCTATACCGACCGGGCGTCCAGAGCGTTCGACCGAACTTGCCAGCTCACCAACCTGTCTAACAGCGAGCTGTGCCGCCGCTTCAGCCGACACCTTGGCCGAGATAGGCTGCTCAGCCGACAGACCCTCGCGGCCTGGCGCTCGGGCGAGCGAGCGGTGCCGCTCTCAGCCTTCATTGCTGCCGCTAGCATGGCTGGCCTGCGGCTACGGGTCATTTTCGCTCTCGGCGAGGAGGGTTTCGACATATCCACCATCCCGCCCGAGGTCCGGGTCGAGCCGGATGATTCCGCAACGACCGGATAGAGCCGTCACTTCTCTCTCAGGTCGATGTTTGGCGTTCTGGACCACGACCGGGTTCGGGTTGAGCGCAGGGCACCGAGGACTTCTCGACGTCGATTGAGCTCGCAAGGTGAGGGCGGGGCTGGCCGGCCCCAAGCCATGCCCTCCAAGGGGTGGCGAGTTGGAACTTCCGCCGAGCGTCCGGTTATGACGCGTCGGGTTCGAAGGATCTGTTGAGGGCAACAACCTCGTGTAGCGGTCAGGGCAGATCGAGTAACGGGCCGGCTAGCACCGACTTCCTAGTCAGCGGCTAGTTGCCGTAACGGCACAGATGTACTCACCGCCGAAACGGTTCAAGTCCTCACCCACCCTCAAGGCGCGGGCTCATTGTCCGGGTCGAGCTGTCGGCCTGCCGATCGCTCACCAAACCTAAGAACCGGAACTGATCGAAATGGCGCGCACCTAGGGGGGAGGTGACGGGGCAAAAGGCTCGCGCTCATAAAACTCAGCCGAAGCCCGACGCTGGGAGGAGACCCCCGCCTTATTTCGGCACCTCGTCGTCGTCGTCGCTCAACACCACAAGCGGAGCCGGCGGGCGGGTGCGAACCCTCGGCCGCCGGCGCTTGGAGCGGCGTGGCGCTCACCGGGCACAGCTCAGAGGGTTCCCGCCCGCACCGGTTCAATCCCTATCTGTTCGTATCGCCCGCGTTTACCTGGAGTTGTCGGGGTCTGCCGAAACTGATGACAACCTCCAGGGTGGGCCAGTCGGTCGGAGCCCGACAGCGTGCCTTAACCCCAGGACGGTGGGATTCGGCGGCTAATCCTTAGTGCCCGGGCGATGTCGGCGCCAGGTACCGTGGGTCCGTGTGCCGCTCTTCCAAAGAGCCAGCACCCTGCGGGCCGAGGCGCCGCGTTGGGCTGAGGGCTCGCGCCGGCGCTTCTCAGTTGGGCGGCGAACCGGCGGCGGGGCGTTCCGCGGGCCCGCGGTATGATCTCCGAAGCGAGGTTGCCTCCACGAGCGACACAGGTCCGCAAGGTCCCACAGAACGCCGCGAACCTCTTGGCTGGAGACGTGGAGGACCGAGAAATTTTGCTTGGAAGCACGTCAGCGAATAGCGGAGGCAACTATGACTGGGGCGACATCACCGGGCGACAGGCTCAGCATCACCGACAGCCGGACAGGCACGGTCTACGAGTTGCCGATCCAGGACGGCACGATCAGAGCCGCGGACCTGAGGCAGATTAAGACCGGCGCAGGCGACTTCGGATTGATGACTTACGACCCCGCATTTCAGAATACCGCCAGTTGTCGCAGTCAGATCACCTTCGTTGACGGGGACAACGGCGTCCTGCGCTACCGCGGATACCCCATAGAGGAGCTGGCCGCGAAGCGGTCCTTCTTGGAAGTCTGCTACCTCCTGCTCCAAGGTGAACTCCCGACGGCTGACCAGGAGGCCCAATGGGTGGACGAGATCACCCATCACACATTTATCCATGAGGGGATCAGAAAGTTCATCGATGGCTTCCACCACGATGCCCACCCCATGGGGATGCTCGTTTCCGTCGTGGGTGCGTTGTCAACGTTCTACCCAGAGGCCAAGGACATTCACAATCCCGAGACTCGGCACAAGCAGATCGTGCGCTTAATCGCGAAGATGCCGACAATTGCCGCGTTTCTCTACCGACATGCCGCCGGACTGTACTACGCGTATCCGGACAACGACCTCAGATACACGGGAAATTTCCTGAACATGATGTGGAAGGGCACCGAACTCAAGTACAAGCCCGACCCTGTACTGGAGCGAGCTCTAGATGTACTGCTGGTGATCCACGCTGACCACGAGCAGAATTGCTCGACCAGCACCATGAGACTGGTGGGTAGTTCGCAGGCCGACCCATATTCCTCCATGGCCGCCGCGTGTGCGGCACTGTACGGGCCGCTGCATGGAGGGGCGAACGAGCAGGTGCTGCGCATGCTTACGGCCATAGGCCAGGTGTCCAACGTTCCTGACTATATCCGGCGGGTCAAGGCGGGAGAGTTTAGGCTTATGGGCTTCGGCCATCGCGTCTACAAGAACGTGGATCCTCGCTCGAGGCTGATCCAGAAAGTTGCCGAGGAGGTATTCGAGGTTACGGGACCCAGCCCGCTTCTGGATATCGCGAGGGAGATTGAGCGTATCGCCCTTGAGGACGAGTACTTCATCGGTCACCGACTCTATCCGAACGTCGACTTCTACTCGGGAATCATCTATCTCGCAATGGGAATTCCAGTCGAGATGTTCCCCGTCCTCTTCGCCATCGGCCGGACGCCCGGCTGGCTAGCTCAGTGGGAGGAGGGCCTCTCGGATAGCGAGCAAAAGATCGGCCGCCCGCGCCAAGTGTACACAGGCCCGGAGCCTCGCCACCTGCCCGACTGATCCCGCGCCCTTTCTGTCCATGGAGATCCGGGACAGGCCGATGGAACAATTCGGCCTGTCCCTCCCTGCGTCCCCGTCAGTTTTGGCTCGGCTCAACTAAGCAATCCGCAGGAAGCTGAGGTGATCCGAAGAGTGATCGTGCCGGCGGGTGCCGGCGCGGCGCGGTAGGTTGTCGTCCCACCGAGCTAGGCCATCGACCCCAGTCGGGCGAATCGTTGGTGCGCGGCTGGGGGCCACCCATTGCCCCAATCAGCTAGCGTGGTTGAGGGAAAACCTGGCCGGCACCTTCGCCGAGGCGGGACCGGCTCTGTGTCACATGGCCCGATGGTCCCGTCAAACTGGACAACCTAAGAGTGCTGGTGCACCAGTCGCCATATATCGCGCACCCTCCCATCGCCGGGGTGGAACCACAGGTCGACCAGGGCATCGGTCGAAAAACCGAGTAGCGGGTCTACTGCCGACTCCAACCGCGCACGCAGCCCAGCGGCAACAGTTTCAGGCGAAATTCGAAGCCATTCGTCTGTCACGGCCTCGGTCAGCACACCACCGCTCGCTACTTGCGCCTTGAGCACCGCTGGTCCTTTCTCCTCGTCCGAGATGGGATGAACCCTGATGCGGGGCGTGACGTCGGCCCGGCTCACCGCTGCAATCCGGTCAGCTGTGAACTGTTGGGGTCCCACCGCGCCGTCCCGGATACCGCTTTGGAGGCAGTACTCCAGGCTGAACCTGGCCGAGAACTCATCCAACGCCTCTGCCTCGGACCAACCTGTGGAAATGGTGGTCCCGAGAATATCGACCGCCTTTACAACGGCCCCCGCCGCAAGCCTGGATCGGAGGCGCAGAGCGGCCGCAATAACGCTTTGAAACTCCCATGAGCAGGCATACGGCTTGAGGACCGTTTCCCTCACACCCCAAGTGCGGCCCAGATCCAAGACCATCGCTTCAAACGAAGGGTCCCGCGAGGTCAAGGCGCCGAGACCCCGGCGACCCTCAATCGAAGCGGTGGCTCCGGTGAAGCCCTGCGAGGCCAGCAGGGCCGACTCGACCCCTAGTCCGGCGGCGTGGCCGCGCTGCAAAACTCGTCCCAACGTTCCGCGAGAGGCTAGAACTCCGGACGCCTGGGTCGCACCGAGTGCCAGAGCCATTGTCATCCGCTCATGGTCCAAGCGGAGGACTCTACCTGCGGCGATGGCCGCACCTATTCCTCCGCAGGTGGTCGATGCATCCCAACCTCTCGTGCCATGCGATGGCTGTAAGCCCATCCCGATACGGAGCGCGATTTCGGCTCCGATAGCGACGGCATCCACCAGCTCCGCGCAGGAGCAGTCAGTCAACTCAGCGACTGCCAGGACGGCCGGGACGACGACTGCCCCGACCTCCATCGTCGCAGCGGGATTGAAGTCACCGTAATCTGCACTCGCCGCCGCTGCCCCGTTTACGGTCGCAGCCCATACCGGCCCCATCATCTTCCCGGTTGCCACCGTGGATAGGGGGCCGCCGTTGCCGAGCGAGACCAGCGCTGCCGAGAGGTTCGTCACCTCTGGATTGGCGGAGGCGGAAATGGCACAGGCCATGAAGTTGGCGGTCAGCGCCGTCGCCACGGCGCGAACCGCATCGGGGATATGCGCCTCCTCAGAGGCGAAACGGGCCAACTCGTCGGAAGCGCCAATCTCTGCTCTCATCTGTACTCCGTCATCGGCTTCGGAGTCAGTGCCACCAGAAGCTCGCTAACTGATGCGGCGCCCGGCAAGTCAAAGATTGTGGCAGCTAACTCCTCACCATCGCGCCTCAAGATCGGCTCCGCCAGACGCGCCGTCTTCCGCTTCAATTCCTCGTCCGTGAGTGGCCTGGTCACACTGCCCCTCGGTCCTCGAAGGCGATGGTACAAACGACGGCCATCGTCCATGTGCACAGTAAGGGCCGCCTCCTCCCGGTCAAATCCTCCGTTGGGCTCTAGTTTGACCAAGGACCTCAGATGCTGGATTGGTGGTGACTGCACCATCTCATCGCTCAGTTGGGCCAGAGTCAGCTCACCGCAAGCCATGGCGGACGAGACAACGTGCTGCGCTGAGAACCGCGCCTCCAAGCCACTGGACGGCTCAGGACGATCCATGAGTTCTTTCACAAGCGGGTGACAGTCATAGGTGACCGCCGCGACTCTGGAGGGGTCACCGATTGAAGGAGCAAGGAAAAGAGCGACGTCGATGCCGGGGTGAGCGACCACTCCGCAGGGGTACGCCTTGTAGGTATTGCTAAGCAGGTGCCAGTCCCGCCCGAATCCCTCAAGTAGTGGCGAGGGTTGCACCCCCTGCGATAGGACCGCTCCAACTCCTTGTGGGGCCTCAAACACTGACGCGGGGGTGCTCAGCCCGCCTGCCGCCATGGTCGCAGACACCAGGCCATTGGCTGCCGCTTTACCGGCATGAAACGACTTTGCAGCAGTGCCGAGGGCTTCTCGCTGGCCCAACATTCGAGTTGACCCGAGCGCCAGCGCGCTCGTCATTTGAGCGGTGTCGAGACCCAACAGCAGGCCTACGCCGCCGGCAGCTGCGATCGGGCCACAAGTACTGCTGGGCTGCCAACCTTCGCCGTGATGGCTAGGAGCCATGGCGAGGCCCAGTCGTATGAGGGTCTCGCAGGTCAGGGCAAATGCGATGAGAAATTGCCTGCCCGATACGCCAAGTACGTCTGCAATCCCAAGGGTGGCGGCCAGGGCCACGGACCCCACATGCATATTGCCCGATTCCAGGTGGGTGTCATCAAAGTCGTCCAAATGGGCCGCCATACCGGTCCCGATGGCAGCCGTATAAAGGCCGTACCGCTGGGACCGCCCAGGGATGATGACTTCGCGACCAATCTCGTGGCCCTGTTGTAGGGTAAGGGCCTGCTCCACGCTCTCCGCGGAACTGGAGGCGACCGCCGGTCCGACGATGTTCAGGAGCGCACGAAGCGCTTCGTGCTCGACCGCCTCGGGCATGTCCAGTCGACCCACCTGACTAAATCCGTCGGCCAGTCGCGCCAAGAGTCCGACCGATTGGTCTCCTAGCACGTCACGCTCTCGGGGCGCCGTAACCGACTGTCTGAGAGGTGCCTGCACCGCCCCGCCACGTCCCGGCCCAGGTGGCCCAATCGACTCCACGTCCTCTCGACACTATCGTTCAGTACGAACGGCGATCGCAACTGAGGACCGTTGGCAGGAGGCCAGCTTACGGCTGGATGGACTGGGGACACCCGAAGCTCCCCTGCATTTCCGCAATCCTCGGCGAGGAACCTGTCCGGCGAAACGGGTTGGGGCTTCGGGCTCCCCAGTACGGGGATTCGACCTCACTTAACGGCAACCGGATTGATCGGCGACCCCACCGCTCGTGTGATCGGAAGAGGCGGCGCCACGAAGAGAAATTCGTATACCCCGTCGGCGGCGCAATCCGTGGCCAGCTCATCTAGGTTAAAAATCTCCCCGAGTGTCAATCCCAGGTGCACCACCAGCAAGATGTGCAGCGGCTGAAAGACATCGGGCGTCTCGTTGGGAAGAACCTCTGCCCCCCATGTGTCCGTGGCGACTGCCGCCAGTTGCTTGTCGTGAATCCAGCTGACACTGTCAAGTCCCAGCCCGGGAGCGGAGCCCGCGGCGTAGTCCCCCCATGATCCCCTACTGCTGACCTGGGACATCTGGCCCGTCCGAACGAGGACGATGTCACCCTCCCCGACTGCTACATGCTGACGCTGGGCACATTCCTCCAGCTCGGCGCCACCGATGACGGTGCCGGGCTCCAGCCACTCTTGTCCCCGTGCTCGGGCGACGTCGAGCAATACGCCGCGAGACACAATCCGGTTCCCCAGGCGCGCAATGTCATTTTTGAGGGCGCCCTTGGAACTCACAAAGCTGGCGTCGTAGCCGTTGTAGATCTTGCCTTCGAACACTATGTGTCCCAGGCCGTCCCATTGGGTTCCGCATTGCAGCGGCATGATGATGATGTCGTCTGCGCTCCGCAGGTACGCGTCTCTTCCACCATAGAAGTCTCGGGGAGTCGTGTTGGCCACGGCGTCATTCCCATCCCGGGTCATCAGATGGATAGGGTTGAATCTTCCAAAGCCTCCGTTCTGGGGGCCGGTTTCGTCGAGAGGAATCGCAAGCGAAAACACCTTCCCGGTGCGGGCCAATCTGCTTGCCGCGACGATCTTTTCCGGCGTGATGAAGTTCAGGGTCCCACTCTCGTCGTCGGCTCCCCATCTCCCCCAGTTGGAGTAGCTCACGATCATTTCCCGCACCGTTTCGATCGAAGGCGAAGCCATTCTGTCCTCCTACCTGTGTCTACTGATGTCTCTTACCTGCCTGCCGCGCCCCTCGCTCGCCCGTTCGCTCAGTCGACCGCGGCCATCTTCGACTCCGGCGACCGAATAGCCACCATGCTTTCCAAGGCGCCGAGGGGCCCCAGCTGTCCCGAACTCTGGTAGGCTGTTGCGACCTTCGATCACGGGGACCACACGCCTCGGGCCAGGTGGACTCGGCGCTTCGCGGCTTGATTGGGCGCCGCCATCTCCCTCATCTGGGCATCAATGGCGCCAGTGCCTCTATATCTGTGACCACGTCAACGATTGCCGGTCGACCGGACGCCAATGCCTGTTCAATTGCGCCCGGAAGGGCTTGCGGCGATTCAACCCTGATTCCTAGAGCACCAATTCCTTCTGCCAAACGGGCGAAGTCCATCTCGCGGTAGGTCCACAGCTCTCGAGACCGCGGGGTCGGCTGCCCCCCGTACGCTCGGTCAAAGCCCCGCTTCGACTGATTGCCAGATCCGTTGTTGTTCACCACCGTGACTGAGGCGATGCCCCATCTGACGGCGGTCTCAATTTCCGCCACGTGGTACCAGAGGCCGGCGTCACCTGTGAAGACGACCGTTGGGCGGTTGGGTGCTCCGCACTTTGCCCCCAGGCCGGCTGGGAAGGCCCACCCCAGATGTCCACAGCTGCGCATATAGGACTGGCCCGGCGAGGCAAGGTCGAAATACCCACCCATCCACATCCCCGCGTGTCCGGTATCGACCACAACGATGCCGTCGGAGGGCACCAGGCTCGTGAGGTCCGAACACAGGCGCTCAGGTCTCATAGGTGTGGCGTCAGAAGTCATCACCGCAGATTCGCGCTCACGCCACTGCGCACTGATTGCCTGAACCTCTGCCAGCCACGCTGGTCGCGAGGCGGGCGTACTCCGAGATGCCAGCGCCACCAAGTCCCCGAGCGCGGACTTCGCGTCCGCATTGACTGCCACCTTGAGTGGATAATTCCGCCCGAGTTGGGCGCCATCTATGTCAATTTGGGCCGCAGCCACACCCGGACGTGGCGCGGTCCAGCTATGGGTCGTAAGACTACCGGCGGAGGTCCCCACGAAGCAGACGAAGTCGGCGCGTCGGACCACCTCGTTCGCTGATGCTCGGGCGTATGCACCGATGACGCCACAGGCTAGGGGGTGATTTCCAGCGATACTGTCACGCCCATTGAGAGAGGTGACAACTGGCACGGAAAGCGCCTCGGCCAACTGCACCAGTTCGGCGCCCGCTGAAGACAGTCGCACGCCTCCTCCTGCCACGAGTACTGGGCGCTCGCTGCGCTCGAACAGGTCTAGGCAACCTGCGAGACTTGCGGCATCGGCCTGCGGGCGGAAGGCGGGAACCGATGAGAATCGCGGGTCCACCTCGGAGCTCATCTCGGCTTCGCCGGCATCCAACTGCGCTTCGTTGCCTTGGAACTGTAGGTGCACGGGACCGGGACACCCGGTGGTGGCCACTCGGAAGGCCTGTGCCACCATGTCGGGAATGCGATCCACTTGGTCGACGGTCGCGTTCATCTTGGTGACGCGTTCGAAGCCCGGCACGTCGTCCACCTCTTGGTAGACCTGCTTGTACTTAGTCTCCGGGTCGCGACCCCCGGTCAAAGCGATCACCGGAGAATGGGCCAGCCAAGCATCGCGTAGGCCAGCGGCCAGATTGAGGGCACCGACCACCTGGGCCCCACAGACCCCGGGACGCCCAGTCGCCCGGGCGTACCCGTCGGCCATGTAGGCCGCCGCCTTCTCCCCGTGAGCGTGGATGCGGGCTATCGAGGTTCTACGCTCAAGCTCCATCATGGTCCGGCGCAATACGGCCGGGACCATGAAGAAGTGGGTAACTCCATACCCTTCGAGCATCTCCGCAAGCACCACGGCACCGGTGCGCCGGGCCGTCTCCTCAGGCTCAACTCCCTCGGTCACACAGAATCCTCCTGACATCTGCTCATAGCAGGGTGAATGGGGCGTCCCCATGAACAGCCGCAAGCCCAGCCAGACAACCTGTGTGGGAAACTTGCCTCAACCGAATTACCAACAAGCGCCGTTTGCGTGCGCACGCGACTCAAACCCTCTCCGGAAGGCCGCTCTGCGCTGAACGCTCCGCCGCCAGGCAGACCTCCAGGACCCTTCGAGCGTCATGCCCTGACGCGGCTGCCCCCGTCCTCCCCAGCACTGCGTGGATGAAGGCCAGGGTCTCGCTCTCCAGCGGCCCCGCAAACACGTGATCTAAGGACTCTCCGGGCATCGTGGCCAGCGGTCTGCGTAAACCGGTCTGGCCGGACACCAGCATCACGTCGCGGCGGCTGTCATCCACCAGAATGCCACCGTCAGTCCCCATGCATTCGACGACCGTGGACTGTGCGCCGGTGGCTTCACCGGGGAGCGACCAGTTTGCCCCTACCACGAATGTGCTCCCCGACCGCATGGTACCGAGGATCCAGGTGCAGTCGGGAATCCCGAAGGTCTCGTACAACATTCCGTGGCTCGACTGGGCGTAAACACGCTCTGGACGGTCGTCTCCAAACCACCAAAGTTCAAGGTCGACGTCGTGTGGTGCCTGCATCAGGGCTGGCCCTAGCCGGCCGCGGCTGGAAACCTTGTGCCCGATCGCCCGGCTCATGTTCCGACTGACCATAGCTGAGATCGGGCGGCCAATTTCGCCAGCGCTTACTGCTGACTTGACCCAAGCCATCTTCGGATTGAAGCGCTGAGTGAAGCCGATGCTGAGTGTCAAATGGCCAGAATCTGCGAGTTGGTTCAAAACGTCCGCCTCTTCGAGAGTCAGAGCGATTGGCTTCTCTAGAAAAACGTGCTTTCCCGCTTCAAGACACTCCTTTGCGATTGGAAAGTGTGAGCTTTCCGGGGTCGTCGCCACGATGACCGCGTCGACCTCTTCCAGCCACTGGTGATAATCGGCGGTCATCCCCGCTGCGCCCACCTCTGCCGCAACGGCCGACCCACGGGCTTCGTCTATTTCTGCCAGGAACAAGCGCGCTACCAATCCAGAGTTCGAGAGTACCTGGGCCCGGAGCCCTCCGATCCAGCCCACCCCGACCACCCCGACATCCAGCGCCGGTCCAGCGCCGTTCTTGGCTCCCGCCCTAGCCTTCACTTGCTCTCCTTCGTTCCTTTGCCATGGTCAGTCACTGCAGCGGAATGCGAACCAAGCCTGCTGTCGGATGACCTCCACCTCGCGCGCCCGTGATCCCATTCGGTATCGGTCAAGACCGGCCCCAAGCTATCCGACAAAGAGTGCCGCGAGCTCAGTCTCGGATCCAATCTCCGTAGGGGCCCCAGCCGCGATCTTGCGCCCGTTCGACAGGACGACCGCAAAGTCGGCGTGCTTTAGGGCAACTCGCACGGTCTGCTCGACTACCAGAAAGCCGATCCCTTGTTCTCGTAAGCGCATCACTTGATCCCACACCCGATCCGCATAGGCGGGCGACAGGCCGGCAGTGGGCTCGTCAAGGATGACGATTTTCGGTTGCGACATCAGGGCTCGAGCCAGCGCCAGCATCCGTTGTTGACCCCCGGAAAGGGTGCCCGCTCGAGCGTGGGGCTTACGCGCCAGATCGTCGAACATCTCGAAGACCTCGGCTATGCGGTGGTGAGCATCTTGCCGGAAGCTGAAAGCTCCCATTTCAAGGTTCTCGGTCACCGTCAACTCGTCAAAGACATTCATGAGTTGGGGAAGGTAACCGACGCCTAGCCGCACCAGCTTATAGGGGGGCATCCCGGTGACCGTTTTCCCGTCGAATGTGACGGATCCACCGGAAGGCGGCACAATGCCGACTACGCTCTTTATCAGGGTTGACTTGCCCGCTCCATTGGCGCCCAAGACCACCACCACCTGACCGGACTCGGCCCACAGCGATACGCCCTGAACTATCGGCGGCCCGTCGTAGCCAGCCACCAAGTCGACCACATCCAATCGGCTCAAGCCTATCCTCCCAGATACGAGGCCAAGACCTCGGGACTCGACTTGACCTCGTCCAGCGAACCCCGACAAATGGCCTGACCCCGAGCGATAGCGATGACGTCGTCGGTCATAGCAGCTACGAACTCCATATCGTGCGACACGACCACCACGGCGATTCCCATAGCGGGGAGACCTGTGAGCAACTCGGCGATGCGCGCGGTCATGTGGGGGGCCACCCCAGCGCTGGGCTCGTCCAGCAGCAGAACCTTTGGCTCCGCCATCAGGGCGAGGGCGATGTCCAAGAGCCGCCTCTGCCCTCCGGATAAGGTACCGGCCAGCATGGCGTCTGTCCCGGTTAGACCAACGCTCTCCAACAGTTCGCGAGCCCTGGCCCTGAGCGCCTCCTCCTCCGCCCTCCAACGTCGCCGCCCGAACAGAGCCCCGAAAATGCTCTCTCCGCTCTGCTTGGGTGCGACCAATAGCATATTTTCGATAACCGGCAGGCGCACTAACTGGCGTGAGATCTGAAACGACCGCACCAGTCCCCGCCGAGCAACGCGCAGCCGGCCCAGCCCCGACACATCGGTCCCGCCTATGACCACCGATCCCGCCAGCGGCGCCAAGCCCCCCGCGATTACCTCGATAAGGGTCGACTTGCCAGCGCCATTCGGGCCGATAATCGCAGTCGCCGATCGCTCCGCGATGGAGAAGGAGCAGCCCGCCAGCGCCTTGACTCCCGAGTAGGCAAAGTGCACGTCTCTAACTTCCAGAGCTGCCACGCCTTCGGTCATTGGGGCGCCACCGCGTCCGTCGGCCCGCTCTTCCCCCCGATCCTTAACCTGCCCCAAAGCGGTGCTCTGCTCCGATAGAACTTCATGGGGCGCTCAGGGATCAGACCCACCGGCCTGAACTTCAGAACCAAAATGAGCGCGACGCCAATGATCACCGCCCGGATCGGGCCCGAGTTTGCCAGTCCGCCTATGGTCGGCAGGAAGCGGCTGGCCTCAGTCACCAACTCAAGGACGACAAAGGCACCGAGAATCGCGCCGTTGTAGTTCCCGCTCCCGCCAATAATGATCGCCGCAAACAAGAAGAAAGTTTCCAGTGGCGTGAACGCTGCAGGGCTGAAGGCACCGATGTAGAACACCAGAATTCCGCCGGCGACGCCACCGATGAAACTACCGAGAAGGAACACCCAAAGTCGGGCTCTGGCCACGTCTTTACCGTAGGACAATGCGAAGATCTCGTCCTCTCTCAGGGCTCGCAGAACCCGCCCGTACGGTGACAAGAACAGGCGTCGAGATACCCAATAAACGCCTGCCAGCAGGAATGCGCTGAGAAGCAAAATCACCAGGCTGTACTGCACGCTGGACAAAGAGGCGGTCCCAGCCAGCGGGGGCACAGAGTAGATGCCGTTGGAGCCGTTGAAGATTCGAGTGTCGTTGCTCACGATCTCGTAGAACACATAGCCCACTGCCACCGTGACCACGGCCAAATAGTCGCTGCGCAGCCGCCGTACGACCAGGATGAGTATCAGAGCGCCCAGAACCGTCGCAGCGAGTCCGCCAAGTAGCAACCCCAAGGGCCAGGGAAGAGTCCACTGCAGGATGTAGGTTTCCACGCCGACACCGCTTGGGGAACGGCCCATCGTGGTCACTGCCGCTATGTAAGCCCCCACCGCAACGAAGGTGTAGTAAGTGAAGTTCAGAGTGCCGGCGTATCCGTACTGGAGGTTGAAGCCCATCACCATGAGGGCGTTGATGAAGCCGAACGCCAGCACGTCGATGATCAAGAAGGCCATATCAGGCAGACCGTCCCCGGGCCGCGAACAACCCCTGAGGTCGAAGGAGCAAAACAGCTGCCAGTACCACGAAAGCTATGGCGATCTCGTAGCCACCCGGAACGTAGGCTCCCGCGATGGCGGTGACCATCCCGATGATCACCGCCCCGGCCATGGCGCCATACGGTTGCCCGATGCCGCCGAGGATGACGGCCCCGAAGATGAGGAACAGTTCGTTAAAGCCCACCGTGGGGCGGAGGGTCTCGACCTCCGCCACCAGCCCAACTCCGGCTACGGCGGCGAAGAACCCGGAGAGGGCCCAGGTCCAGGCGGCGACGCTCCAGGTGTTGATTCCGCATGCAGCGGCCAGATCGGCGTTGTTCGAAGTGGCCCGGAGGGCCTTGCCGTAGGTCGTTCGTTTCAACCCTAGGTGAAGGGCAACCAGCAAGACCACGGCCAACCCCATGATGGTCACGTCCGCGACCGACCAAATGATTGGCCCAAGGTGAATAACGCCGGCGGTTGAAACGTTGTAACGATAGGCACCGGCGCCCCAGATGATCACTATTCCATTCTGGATTATGAACGAGAGGGCCAGCGTGACTATGAGCAGGGTGATCAACTTCGCACGGCTCACTATGAACGGCTTGAAGACCACCTTGTTGACCAAAACCATCACCACCGCCACTCCGACCCCGGCCGCGGCGGCCGCGGCCAGGATCGGCCAGCCATGTGAGTTCAGGACATATGCGAAGTATGCGCCAAGAGTCATCACGTCCCCGTAGGCGAAGTTTATGAAATTGGTTACTCCGACCTGCAGGGACAGCCCCACTGCCGCCAGACCGATTATGGCGGACGTGACAAGCCCAAAGCCGATTGCCTCGACAAATGTATTCATCTTGGAGAACTGGGCAATGACTGGATGTGGACGGGAAACTGCATTGAGGGGGTCTACTGGCCCAGCGCAGCCTGAATTTGTTGCGCCGTCATCTGGCTCACGGTGTTGGTCGAGCCCGAGGACGTGTACTGCAGGAGGGCGAAGGGACCGAAGACATTATCGTATTTGTTGAACTGGTCAGTGCTCGCCGAGCCGCGCCAGTTGATCGACTTCCCCTTTTTAATCAGAGAGTAGCAGGTGCTGTAACTGCCGCACTGAGTACCGGGGCCATTGGCATTGGCGAGAATTGCCTTGCGAAGGCCCGGATACTTGAAGGTTCCGGCGCGGTCGACCCCGAGGGCCCAGACCATGATTCCATCGTAGGCAAACTCTGAGCCGTTCGGCGGAGCGGTCTGATGGTACTTGGACTGCAAGAGGGAAAGGAAGGTCTGCGCGCCGAGCATTCCCGCGCTACTGGAGTTCGTGAGGTAGATCTTGGTAGCGACGGCAGCTCCAACTGAGGCAAAGAATGTGTTGCTGTACCAGAGATTCGATCCAATCCATGGGGTGCCCATCAGGCCTTGTTCGGTCACCTCCCCGAAGACGGTCCCGGCGGTGGTGTTGGTGAACTGGGAGATTACGACCTGGGGGTGATTGTTGAAGACCGACTGAATTTCACTGCGGTAGGAGGTCTCACCTGACGTGAACTGGACGTTCGCCACCACCGTCATGTGAAGCTTCTTTGCAGCGGCCAGGATAGGAGGAACGAGAGACTGGGATGCGGAACTCGCACCGAATGCGAGGGCAATCCGGTTCCACCCCTTCTTATGCGCGAACAGCGCCATAGCCTGGCCCTGCTCGGAGTCCGAGGGCGACATCCGGAAGAAGTATGGGTTGGTGTCAAAGTCGAACTCACTACCCCCACCCCACATGAAGTCCGGGATCCCCGCCTTTTGAGCCAGCGGTATTGTGACGCCGGCGGTAAGGGCCGGAGGGCCAATCATCACGGCGGCGTTGTCGACGTTGATCAGGGTGTCTGCTGCCGGCGCCGCGTCCGCCGGGTCGGCGGCATCGTCTTGAGTGGCCAACTTCAGAGGATGGCCGAGGACCCCGCCAGCGGCGTTGATCGCTGAGATGGCCATGTTGGCCCCCACGACCATGCCCTGGCCGAGGACCGCCCGGACACCGGTGAAAGGTGCCTCCAAGCCGACGGTGACCACCGTATGTGAAACCTTCGGCGTGGGCGTCGAGGCGCCCCCGCACGCCGCCAAGGTCAGCCCCAGCACGGCCACGGGTGCCACGGCAGCGAGTGCTCTATGTCTCATCCCCGACCTCCTTCCCGATCGTGACGATCCGCCTAGCGGATCCAATCCGGCCTGTGTCCGATGCGAGCCTTGGTTCTACTCGACCCTCGGACCGTTGATCCCAACCGTTGCAGCTTTCAACTGCTCTAAAAATGGAGCAGTTTGGCTGATTAACGGTGCAGCGATGGAAGTTACTCACACTCAAGAGAGTTTGTCAAGCCCATGGACTCGACCCTGGCGGCGGGCCGCGGCGGCCTATGGATCGCCCGCAGAGGAGCTCGGGGTGAGACGACTAAGGGGCGCCCGTTGGCGACCGCGGGCTGGTCGAAGTGACGGCGCCGGTGTGGCCCGCCCGCAGACGAATCGCCGACGGCGAAAGGTACTCGACTTGATGATGAGCCCGACCCAGGGTCCGGCGGTAACCGGAAGCACCGCTGGACTTCTGCTTACCGGCGAGCGGGGGCCTGTCTCCGACCGGCTAGCTCCGCGCAGGGCCGTCTTTGGCGGGCCGCACATCGCCTCACCCTTGGCCAAACCCATCGCCCGATTTGTTGTGGGGCACGGCGGAAAGCCATGGGTGCACCGCAGGGAGCCGACTGAAAGACCTGACGGCTCTCCGCGCGCGATCCGAAATCGGTCGAT
>DAHVDN010000051.1 GCA_027313505.1 Candidatus Dormiibacterota bacterium | reverse complement strand
TGGACGTCCGCCACCACCTTTTGGGCCGACACCCCGGTCGGCAGAGGATTGGAGGTCGAAACGGTGTAGGGCGGCAGCGATAACGCAGACACGGGGACGCTGACACCAGGGGCGATTTGAGTAACCTGCGGCGTGGGGGTCGGCGTTCCCTTGGGGATGATTGCCACCGAGCTGCCACACCCGGCCAGGACAAACACGGCGAGAGCCAGCATTAGGCCCAGGCCGTGCCGAAAACGTCCCGTCCCCGCAGCGCCCATGATCCGACCCCCACACCGCACTCGATACGGTTTTCGCGACCCCCTGTGGCTGGCAGAATAGGACGATTCCGGCCTGGCGACAAGAGGTTCCAGGATGAGTCGGTCACACCCACTCCTCTGAGAGGTCCAGGCCGATCTCGGTTGCAGCCCGGCTCAGACTCTCCTCCAGCCCCTCGAGCGAGCCTGGTGCCAGTTCACTCACTTGCGAAGAGCGCAGGCCAGTGCGGGTATTTGCCCCTCCGGTGACAACCAGCCAAGAGATCTCAAGGAACGGTCGCAGGGCGGAACATAGACCCGGGTCTCCCTCCAGTCGGAGGGTGGGAAAGGCAACCACGGCCGTCCTGCGGGTCGACCTCTGGTGAATTGAGAACCGCTGCTCCATCTTGTCTTATCTCACCAATGTGAAGTGACGGGCTGATGGTTGGGGACGATGCGCCGGCTCGCGGCCGCCCAGTTCGATCTCGGCTTCCCTCCAAGGCTGGATCAGGAGTCGGTCACCCAGCGACATCGCCTCGCGAGCCGCGACCCATCCGACATCCCCGCGCTGGAGCTGCCGGAAGATCTCGGCCGGTGCCTCGGAGATAAGGTGGTCCGCGTAGGGGCTGACTGGGCGACGGCGCTGAACGACCCTCCGAACGTCACCGGTCAGGAGGCCCACTTTGGCCAAGTCACCTGGCAAGGTCCCCGCAGAAGCCGCATTGAACAGCTCGCGGGTGAGCCGCCGTGGCCCCTTGAGACCGAGCGATCGCGGCTTTGAGAGGGGCGGCTGGGCGGCCGTCTCGGGAATTCCCATCAGATCGCGATCCAAGTGAGACGGCGGTGGCTGCTCGGATGATCGCACCGGTCGGTCCGGCGTCCATCGTGGGTCGATATCCCTCAGCCGGTTCAGATAGTGGTCCGCCAGCTCCAGGGGGGAGAGTCCGCCCGCCCTAAACGGGACTGGGTCGACACAGGGATGCGGGAGCCACCCCGAAGCCGCCACCAACTCCATGAAGTTCCGAAGTGGAACCCCTCCTCTCGGATCCTCGACCAGGGCGTGCCCGCATTCGTGGATGAATGTCGTCTGTAGCAACTGTCGTGCCAGCACCGGGTCGGCGGCCCTTGTCTGCAACGGCGCGAGCGAGCCCCAATCACAGTTGATCCTCACTACCCCGTCTCGCCAGTTGCCGAGCTCATCGATCGCGAACTCGCGGCCGGGGGCGAGAACCAGCCGGTCAATCGTCCCGCGCAGGATGTCCTTGACCTGCAGCGGGAGCCCCTCCATGGCAAAGAGCGCCTGGTTGCAGCGGCCCTCGAGCTCGGGTGGGGCCGATGGAGGGAGCTCTAAATCAAGCTCAAACTGCTCCTCGGCCCAACGTCTTGCGGTCTCATCGGCGCCGAGGTAGGAGCGCAGAGTCGCGAACTGACGAGATGAGTGATAGGGCGCGAATCCGGAGTTACCTGCCACATTCCGGTGGTCCCCCGGGCTCTGCGATTGGGGGCTCTTCGCGCTGGCTTCAGCTCATGTCGGGCCAGGCAGCGGGCTCTGCCTCGCCGCCCTCACCCTCTTCTCCACCAACCTTCTGCTGGAACCTGGCCGCCACCATCTGCTGGGCCATCGCCTTGGGGATTCCGAACTTCACCAGAGAGCGAACCTCGTCCGCCATCACCTTGTCTCTGGCCGTCTCCACCGCGGCGATGAGGTCGTCGAGCGATATCGTTGCTTGCTTCACCATCTCATCCTACCCAACAAGACCCGATCCGACCAGGGCCCCGGCCGACGGTCGAATCGAGGGGGCCACATTGGGATTGGTGCAGAAGCCGTCGTAGTCAATCGGCTCGGTGATGGAAGGATGCTCGCCGCAGACGGGGCATTCGGGATCGCGCCGAAGCCGAAACTCCCGAAATTCCATCGACAGGGCATCCACGTGAAGCAGACGGCCGCTCAGTGAGTCCCCGATCCCGAGGATCAGCTTGATCACCTCGGTGGCCTGCACGGTCCCGATCAGACCAGGAAGCACTCCCAGAACCCCCGCCTCCGCGCAGGAGGGCGCCTCTTCCGGTGGGGGCGGTTGGGGGTAGCGGCAGCGATAGCACGGGGACTGCCAGGGGATCATCGTCGTGACCTGTCCCTCGAAGCGGAAGATCCCCCCGTCGACCATGGGCTTTCCCAGGAACACCGCCACATCGTTGGCCAGATATCGGGTTGGGAAGTTGTCGCAGCCGTTCACGATCACGTCGTACTGCTCGAAGATCTCGCCGGCGTTGGTCCCGTCCAGGTGAACGTTGTGCTCTATCACCTGGACCTCCGGGTTGAGCGCCTTCAGCGCGATGGCCGCCGACTCGGTCTTGAGCATCCCGATCCGGTCTTCGGTATGGAAGATCTGGCGCTGGAGGTTGCTACGCTCCACCCGGTCGAAGTCGACAAGTCCTAGGGTTCCGATTCCCGCCGCTGCCAGGTAGTAGGAGACCGGGGCGCCCAGCCCCCCAGCCCCGATCACCAGCACTTTGGCATCGAGCAGCTTGGCCTGTCCTTCCTCGCCCACCTCATCTAGAAGGAAGTGGCGGCTGTAGCGTTCCCGCTGCTCGCTGGTGAGCGGCCGGGGCATCTTGAATGGCATCCCCTGGTCCTTCCAGGCGCCGAAGCCTCCCTTGAGGGAGCGGACGTCGCTGTAGCCCATCTGACGCAGGGTGACAGCGGCCAGCAGGGATCGAACGCCGCCTGCGCAGTAGACCGTGATCGGACGGCTCCGGTCGGGGAACAGGGTCTCCACGCGCAGCTCCAGGTACCCGCGTGGGATGTGCACAGCTTCCTGGATCAACCCCTGAGCAACCTCCTCGAGCTCCCTGACATCCAGGACTGAGGTCGAGGGATCTTGCTCCAGCGCGTCCCGGAGCTGCGCGGAGTCCACCTCGGGGATCTGGGATCTGGCCTGATCGAGAAGGTCACGGGAACTGAGGGGCATTCTTGTGGTAACTCCGCCTCGGCCAAATGGGGGTCGGGATGGCCGGGATAAATCCGACCCCAAAACAAGAATACCGCGATCTGAGCCGGAAGGCGAGCTCAGGCGGGCAGACGTCTCATCGTCCCCGCCATAACGTGGATGTGCAGATGCGGCACCGACTGCCCTCCGCCGGGTCCAACGCTCACGTAGAACCGGTAACCCTGCGGATGTCCGAGGTCAAGCGCCACCTTGTGAGCTGCCTGGGTCAGGCGGAGCCAGAGGTTGGCGTCCCCGGCGCCAAGGTCGCGGAGGTCTGCGATGTGCCTCTCCGGCATGACCAGGGCGTGAGTCTCCGCGACTGGGTGAATGTCCATGATCGCCAAGAGTCCCTCCTCCCGGTGGATCACCTGGGCGGGCAGGTCCCCGGAGACGATGCGACAGAAGATGCACTCCTCACTCATGGGGACATCTTAGGCAGAGTCCCTGGGGCTACCGTTCCAAGGTACTTAGACTGATCAGGAGCATCGCTGCTCCCGGGGGCCGAAGGGCACCCTGTGGCTCGCTCCCATGAGGCGCCCCAAGTGACTGACATCCCCCCCTCCCACAGCTATCGCGTCGTCCTCGCGCTGCCCGGAGTTGGCCGGCTGGTGGTCAGCACCGCGTTGGGCCGGACCGCGAACCAGATGACCTCGCTGGTCCTCATCCTGCTCTCCCTTCGGCTCTACCACTCCGCGGTCCTGGCGGGCGCTGCGGTGTTCATTCAACTGGTGGCGGTTCCCGTGGGCCCGATAGCCGGAGCGATGGTGGACCGCCTCGGCAGCTCGATCATGATCGCGATCGATTTCCTGATTGTGGCGGTGGTGACGTCCTGCCTGGCAGCCCTGGGTTGGGCCCATCTGCTTCCGGTGCCGGTCTTCCTCGGACTCATCCTGGTCGGCACCGTCACCTGGCCCTTCAGCGGAGCCGGGGTCAAGGCGCTGTTGCCCCAGATCGTGCCCACCGCGCTGTGGGATCGAGCCAATGCCCTGGACAGCGTGACATCGATAATCGCGACGATCGCCGGCCCGGTGCTGGCAGGCACCCTGTTCGGACTCGTCGGCCCCGAGGCCTCACTGGTGGCGATCACCTGCCTGTACATCGTCTCGGCCATCCTCGTGCTCGGCCTGCGAGGCACCGCTCCACGTTCCGCCACGGAACCGATTTTCTCCCAGGCGCTGTCCGGGGTGCGCTACTTTCTGGCCAGCCCGCAGCTTCGCGGCCTGGCCTCAGCCATGGTTCCTTCCAACGCCAGCCTTGGGATCCTGGTGGTGGCCGTGCCGGTGATGGTGCTTCGGACCCTGCACGGAGGCCCGCAGGAAGTGGGCCTGGTCTGGGCAGTGGTGGGGATTTTCAGCTTACTGTCGGCGCTTTTGATCGGGCGTCTAGGCACCCGGGGCAGGGAGCGATGGATCCTGTTCTTCTCGATGGTCGTCCCGGTCCCGGTGCTGGTTGTGACGGCGCTCCTTCCAAGCGAGCCGATGACCTTCCTTCTGGCTGCCGTCCTGGGGCTTTGCCTTGGCCCCGGAGACGTCGCCCTCTTTTCTCTTCGGCAGCGGTCGGTAGACCCGGCCTGGTACGGTCGGGCGATCGCTGTTTCGATGACGTTTAACTCCTCGGGCGGGGCGATCGGGGGTGGCCTCGGAGGGGTGCTCGCCCAGAGCTCTCCAGCGACGGCGATCCTGATCTCCGCTGCGGTGTCGCTCACCGGGGCGGCCTTCGCGTGGCGCATCCCCCGGCCCACCGGCCCGGGGGGTCGGCCCAGGGTGACCGAGGCTGCCATCCTCGGTGAGGTCAGAGGATGAGCCAGGTGGACCTGGCCCCACTGCTGGAGGCCCTGCGCTCCGAGCTGGCCGCGCGCTGCCGCGGACGGCGGCGACCATACCGCTTGGGGGTCCTGGTGGAGCAGGGAAATGTGGCTGGAGGCTCCTTCGCCCGCTCGCTGGAACGGGAGGCCGGGCTGGCGGGGATAGAGGTGGTTCACCGGCTCTCCCAGCCGGACCAACCAGAGCAGACCCTGGTCCTGCTCGATGAGCTGGTGGTGGACCCGACCATCGCGGGAGTCGTTGTGGTGCAGCCGGTTCAGGCGCTCCCGTCCGCAGTGGTTGCGGCCCACCTGCCGGCGAGCAAGGACGTCGAGGCCATCACCCCGGCGGCCCTGGCCGCAGCCGCGGGGGGCCAGCGTCGCGGAACCCCGGTCGCGGAGGCCTGTCTGGCTACCCTTGTCCACCTTGGTCTCGACCTTGAGGGGAGCCGGATCCTGATTGTCGGCCACGGGCCTACCGGGGGCAGGCCAATCGCCCAGCGCCTCCTGGCCGCGGGCGCTCAGGTGTCAGTGGTTCAGCGCGACATCGCGCTCCTGGACCCGCTGCCCGCCTACGACGTGCTCATCTCGGCTGTCGGCGTTGCCGGGGTGCTGCCTGCCGATGTGGTGCGACCGGAAGCGACCGTTCTGGATGTCGGCACATCGATGGTGGACGGGCAACTGCGTGGAGATCTGGGTGCTGAGGCGGCGGACCGGGCGCTACGCCACACTCCAGTTCCCGGAGGGGTCGGTCGCATTACCTCCGTGTGCGCCCTACTCTCCCTCACCGAGCTCTCCTCACTGGCGCCGGGTCCGGTGGCCTCCTGGTCCCTCTTGGAGACGGTCTCCCGGCTGATATCCCCAAGGGACGCGGCCGGCGGCGCGGCGGCCGCGGCGGTGACCGGTGCCCTGGCAGCGGCTCTGGACGGTCTGTGCCGGATGCACCAACCTTCGGTCGAGATCGCCCAATCGACGGAGACCGCGGTTAGGCTTCTGCTGGCAGCGGACCGGGATAGGCTCGCCTTCGGCGCATTCCAGCGGGCACAGCGAAGTGGGAGCGCCGCATTGGCCGACGCTCGTCGCGATGCCCTGCTGACTCCTGGCGAGATCGCAGAGCAGCTGGCGGAGCTTGAGCTGCGGCTCGAGACGCTTCAGACCACTCCCGCTCTCGACCTGGACCGGCGGCTGGCCATGGAGATCACCCACGCAGCCCGAGAGGCCGTTCTGCGACTGCAGCGGGAGTTCTCGGCCCAGAGCTGACTCAGGGGCGAAGCACCGCAGCGCCGCTTACCATGTCGCCCTTCAACTGTTGGAGAGCACGATTTGCCTCCGCCAACGGGTAGGTCTGGTGGCGGGTTCTTATGGGAAGCGAAGCAGCCAGCTCAAGAAGCTCGCCGCTATCGGCCCTGGTGAAGTTGGCGACACTCACGACCCGGCGCTCCCAATAGAGGTCGTCGTAGGAGAACTCGGGGATGGAATCGAGATGGATCGCGTTGACCACCACCACCCCTGCCCGGTCGACACTGCGAAGTGCCTCCACGACGACCGAGCCTACCGGGGCGAAGGTTATAGCGGCCTGAAGTGGGACCGGAGGCCGCTCCCCTAGAGTGCCCACCCAGGTGGCGCCCTCCTCACGCGCTCGTTGCTGGGCATCGCTCCCCCTGGTCACCACGTATAGCTCACACCCAGCGGACCGGGCCACCTGAGCCACCAGCAAGGCGGACGCGCCAAAGCCGAAGAGGCCCAACCGGTCCCCCCGCCCGATCCCGGCCAGCTTGAAGGCGCGGTAGCCGATGATGCCACCGCACAGGAGGGGAGCTGCCTCCTCCGGCGCCAACCCTGGGGGCATCGGGTAACAGAAGTCGGCCCTCGCGGTCAGATGGGTGGAGTAGCCGCCATCCCTGTCCCACCCCGTGAAGCTCGCGGTGCGGCAGAGGTTTTCGAGCCCTCGTCGGCACATGTCGCATCGGCCGCAGGTGGAGGCCAGCCAGCCCACCCCGACCGTCCGACCGAGCATGGCTGGGTCCACCCCTGCGCCGGCCTTGACCACAAGGCCCACCACCTGGTGGCCGGGAACGATTGGAAGTATTTTTGGGGTGAGCGCCCCCTCAACAATCTGCAGGTCTGTCCTGCAGACTGCGCACGCCAAGACCTCGAGCACAACCTCGCCCTCGACTGGAACGGGATCGGGTAGATCCACCAGCTCAAGAGGGGAATGCTCGACCGGCGTGGGGCGCAAAAGACGCATCGCCTGCATGCCGCTCATTCTCCGGCAACCCCGCCCGCTTACCACCTTGCGCGCTAGGCTTGGCCCGTGAAGTGGTCTGAGCTCGGACTCTCCTTTGGCCCTCCAGCAAATGGCGATGTTCCGGTGGTGGCGGTGGTTTACGACTCCAGGGCGGCCGGGCCCGGGCGGGTCTTCGTGGCGGTGCCGGGCCAGCATGCTGATGGGCACCGTTTTGTGGAAGATGCCCTGACATCGGGATCGCCGGTTGCGGTGGTGGAGCGCTTCGTCGAGAAGGTGCCCCGGGAACTTCAGCTGCTGGTTCCTGACTCGCGGGCCGCGTTGGCTCAGCTCGCGGCCGGGTTCAGCCACCACCCATCCAGGGAGATTCCGGTCATCGGAGTCACCGGAACCGATGGCAAAACCTCGACCTCGACCATGCTCCACGCCGCGCTCTCCGCCAGCCTCGGGCTGGTGGGCGGGCTGACCACCGTCGACTTCCGGCTGGGAGATTCGGTGGAGCCCAACCTCTCCCGCCAGACCACTTTGGAATCTCCGGAAATCCAGCAGCACCTCCGCCGCATGGTCGACGCCGGATGCCTGGCGGCAGTGGTGGAGTCGACCTCCCATGGACTGGCACTTCGCCGCCTCGACGAAATCTGCTTCGCGGGTGCGGTGTACACCAATATCACCCACGAACACCTGGACTTCCATGGGAGCTGGGAGGCCTACTTCGAAGCCAAGGCTCAGCTGGTGGATCGCTCCAGCCAGGCAGGAGGGTTCGCGGTCCTCAATTTCGACGATCCCCTGGCTTTTCCCCGCCTTCGCGAGCGTGCCCCAAAGCGCCTGCTCACCTACAGCGCCCAGGGGGCACCGGAGGCCGACCTCTGGGCAGGGCCGCCGGCTCCGGAGGGCTCTGGGCTGACGTTCCCGGTCGTGACCCCGGCAGGAGAGTGCCGGGTGCAACTTCAGATGGCGGGCCGGTGGAACGTTGGCAATGCGCTGGCGGCGCTCGCGGCGGGATTGCTTCTGGAGCAGCCTTTGGAATTGCTGGTCGCTGGGCTGGCGAGGCTGGCGGCGATTCCTGGCCGGATGGAGGCGGTCGACCTGGGTCAGCCCTTCTCCGTCATCGTGGACTATGCCCACACCCCGGCGGCACTCACCCTGGCGCTCTACGAGCTTCGGGGCGCCACGCCGGGCCGACTGTGGGTGGTCTTCGGAAGTGCTGGGGAGCGCGATCGGGCAAAGCGGCCGGAGATGGGTCGGATCGCGGCCCAGCTAGCCGACCAGCTGGTGGTCACCAATGAGGACCCTCGGGGCGAGGACTCTGCCGCCATCATCGATGAGATTTGCCAGGGCGCATTGTCGGCTGGAGCCGTCGAGGGGGAGAACCTCCTGCGTGTGCTGGACCGGCGGGCCGCTGTCGAGATCGCGGTGCGGAGCGCCCAGCCTGGGGACACGGTCCTTCTGGCCGGCAAGGGCCATGAGCGTTCCATCCTGGGCCCACTGGGCAGCGAGCCCTGGGACGAGCGGGGCTGTGCCGCAGCCGCCATCCGTCGGCGCTTGTGAACCGCCAAGGTCCTAGCGAAAGAGCTGGGGCCGGCTCACGACTCCCATAATCCTGGCTGACCGCTTGGAGAGGCAGCGGCGCTCCCAATGAGGCTCAAAGCACCGGATCGAAAGGGCAGCAAGGGTAGGGGAGCGGCCCTTGGCCGCAGGGAGAGGTGATGGCTGAAACTGGAGCCACCGAGCCGGTGGAGATAGGGACAGATGGGTTGACCGCCCGTGAGGTGGTCAGGGTGGCACGTCAACGCGCCCCCGTCCAGATCTCCTCAGCTGCCAACCGGGCGATGGAGAGAGCCCGCGCCAGGATTGAGAGGGCAGGAGAGCTGTCCACCCCGGTCTATGGAGTCTCCACGGGCTTCGGCCTCCTGGCCACGACGCGGATCGGCCCGGAGCAGCGCTCCGATCTGCAGCACGCCCTCATTCGATCTCACGCCGCCGGGATGGGGCCTCCCGTCGAGGAGGAGGTCGTCAGGGCGATGATGGTGCTGCGGGCTCGCAGCTTGTGTTCGGGCTATTGCGGCAGCCGACCGGAGGTGGCCTTGGCACTGGCGGCGCTCCTCAACTCGGGGATCACTCCGGTGGTACCGGAGCACGGGTCGCTCGGCGCCAGTGGCGATCTGGCGCCGCTGGCGCACATGTCTCTGGTGCTGCTCGGGGAGGGCCGAGCCCAGCTCGCGGATGGTCGGGTCGTTGACGGAGCAGCCGCGCTTAGAGAGATGGGCCTTGAGCCGATCCAACTTCAGGTCAAGGACGGGCTCAGCCTGATCAACGGCACCGACGGGATGCTGGGCATGCTGGTCTTGGCGCTGGCGGACCTGGACATCCTGCTGAAGACGGCGGACATAGCGGCTGCCCTGAGCACCGAGGCCCTGCTGGGCACGGACCGCCCCTTCCAGGAGGAGTTGCAGCGGATTCGTCCCCACCCGGGGCAGGCGGTCAGTGCCTCCAACCTCAGGAGGTTACTGGCCGGATCCGGGATCCTCGCCTCGCATCGGGCCTCGCCCCACGCCGTCCAGGACTCATATTCCATCCGCTGCTCTCCCCAGGTGGCCGGCGCCGCCCGGGACACGGTGGAATTCGCCAGGCAGGTGGCCGAGCGAGAGCTCCTATCCGCGGTGGACAATCCGGTCGTGCTGGAGGATGGCCGGGTGGAGTCCACCGGGAACTTCCACGGCGAGCCGATTGCATTCGCATGTGACTTCCTGGCGATCGCCGCAGCGGAGGTTGGTTCCATCTCGGAGCGTCGGATCGACCGCATGCTGGACCCGGCCAGATCGGCGGGCCTGCCTCCATTTTTGGCACCCGAGGCGGGAGTCAACTCCGGACTCATGATCGCCCAATACACCGCGGCCGCGATCGTGGCCGAGAACCGTCGCCTCGCCCAACCGGCCAGCGTGGACTCGATCCCCACCTCGGGAATGCAGGAGGATCACGTCTCCATGGGCTGGGGGGCAGCCCGGAAGTTGAGACGGGTGGTGACCAACCTCTCAAGGGTCCTGGCGGTCGAGCTCCTGGCGTCTTCCAGAGCGCTCGAGCTACGCGCGCCCCTTGCGCCGTCCCCAGCGGGGGCGGCCGTCGGTGGGCTGGTGCGTGAGCTCGGGGGAGGGGTCGGACCGGATAGGTTTGTCTCCCCTGAGCTTGAAGCGGTCAGCGCCGCGGTGAGATCTGGCGACATCGTCCGCCGGGCGGAGTCCGCAGTGGGACCGCTGCAGTGAGCGGGCCCCGGCCGGTTAGGGCCCCGCGCGGCAGCGAGCTCAGCTGCAAAGGGTGGCCCCAGGAGGCAGTCCTCCGGATGCTCATGAACAACCTGGATCCGGAGGTGGCCGAGCACCCGGACCATCTGGTGGTCTACGGCGGTACGGGCCGGGCTGCCAGGTCATGGGAGGCGTTCGACGCCATCGTGCGCACCCTGCGGTCCCTGGAAGGCGACGAGACCCTGGTGGTGCAGTCGGGCAAGCCGGTCGGGGTCTTCAGAACCCACGAGTGGGCACCGCGAGTCCTAATCGCCAACGCCAACCTGGTCCCCAACTGGGCGACCCCGGAGGAGTTCCGGAGGCTGGAGGCCGAGGGCCTGACCATGTATGGGCAGATGACCGCCGGGTCCTGGATCTACATCGGGACTCAGGGGATCCTTCAGGGAACGTATGAGACCTTCGCGGCGGTCGCCGCCAAGCGCTTCGCCGGCTCGCTGTCTGGCACCGTGACCCTGACCGCGGGACTGGGAGGCATGGGTGGGGCCCAGCCCCTGGCGGTGACCATGAACGGCGGAGTCGCCCTCTGCGTGGAGATCGATCCCGAGCGGATGCAGCGACGCATCGACCACCGCTATCTGGACCAGTGGGCCACCTCCCTGGACGATGCCCTGGAGAGGGCGGAGGCCGCCAGGAAGGACCGGCGAGCGCTCTCCATTGGGGTCCTCGGCAACGCCGCCGAGGTGGTGCCCGAGATCGTGGCCCGCGGCTTCCACATTGACGTCGCCACCGACCAGACCCCAGCCCACGACCCCCTGATGTATTTGCCCACGGGCCTCACCCTTCCCGAGGCCGCAGACCTCAGGCTCGAGGACCCTGCGGACTACATCCGCCGCAGCCGGGAGAGCATGGCCCGCCATGTGCAAGCGTTGGTGGCGCTGATGGACCAAGGGGCAGAGGTCTTTGATTACGGCAACAGCCTGCGTGCCGAGGCAGAGCTCGGCGGTTATCGAAGGGCCTTCGACTACCCGGGGTTCGTGCCCGCCTACATCCGGCCTCTCTTCTGCGAGGGGAAGGGTCCCTTCCGATGGGCCGCTTTGAGCGGCGATCCCAACGACATCCTGGCGACCGACAGAGCTGCCATCGAGGAGTTTCCCCAGCACGAGTCCCTGGCCCGGTGGATCCAGATGGCGCAGGAGAGAGTCGCGTTTCAAGGGCTGCCGGCGCGTATCTGCTGGCTGGGCTTCAGGGAGCGGGACAAGCTGGGGCTGCGCTTCAACGAGCTCGTCGCCAGCGGCGAGGTCAAAGCGCCCCTCGCCATAGGAAGAGACCACCTTGATTCCGGCTCCGTGGCTTCGCCATATCGGGAGACGGAGTCCATGCGGGATGGGAGTGATGCAATCGCCGACTGGCCATTGCTGAATGCGCTCCTCAACTGCTCCAGCGGGGCTGCGTGGGTCTCGATTCACCACGGGGGAGGGGTCGGCATCGGACGCTCCATCCACTCCGGGCTGGTGGCGGTCGCCGACGGCACCGAGCTGGCCGCCGAGAAGCTGTCGCGCTGTCTGACCAACGACCCAGGAACCGGGGTGATGCGTCATGCCGACGCCGGCTATGAGATTGCGATCCAGGTGGCGTCAGACCGAGGATTGCGCATCCCAATGTCGGAGGTCTAATGCGAAGCTTCCTGCTGGAGCTCGCATGGACCGGCATGGGGCTGGAACCCCGGTTGCTCCTCGAGGAGGCGGAGGGCAGAATCGCCCGTCTCAGTCCGCTGGGAAATGGGCCGGCGCCGCCTGGCGCCGAGGTCGTCCACGGGCTGACGATCCCGGGGCTGGCCAACGTCCACTGCCACGCCTTCCACCGCGGGTTGAGGGGAAGGACCGAGGAACCCACCAAAGCTGCTCCTGACTTCTGGAGCTGGCGGGAGAAGATGTACCGGCTCGCAGCCACCCTCACCCCCGAGAGCTACTACCGGCTGGCGCGCGCAGTCTATTCCGAGATGACGCTGGCGGGGATGACCGCAGTGGGTGAGTTCCATTACCTCCACCACCGCACCAAGGGCGAGCCGTATCCCGCAGCGGAGATGGAGTCGGCTCTATTTGCGGCTGCCGACGAAGCCGGCATCCGCCTCACCCTCCTCGACAGCTGCTACCTTCGGTCGGGCTTCGACGGGGGGTCGCTGAAGGGAGCGGCGGAGCGCTTTGGCGACGGTGATCCGCTCTCCTGGGCTAGAAGGGTGGACCGCCTGCCTGAGGGCCAGATGTGGAAGATCGGGGCTGCGGTGCACAGCGTGCGGGCCCTGGATGGGGCCGCGATCCAGGTTGTGGCGGACTGGGCCAGAGAGCGCCGCGCGCCCCTCCACCTGCACCTGTCCGAGCAGGTGGCCGAGAACCAAGCCTGCCTTGAGGCGACCGGCAGGACACCCACCCAGCTGGTGTCCGAGCTGGGCGTCCTTGGCCCCCGAACAACTGCCGTGCACGCGATTCACCTCACCCAAGATGACGTGGCTCTCCTGGGGGGTTCGGGAACTTCGATCTGCGTATGCCCGACCACCGAGCGCGACCTGGCCGATGGGATCTGTCCCGCCCGGGAGCTGGTCGACGCCGGCTCCCCACTCTGCCTGGGGAGCGACAGCAACTCGGTGGTGGATCTCTTCGAAGAAGCCAGGGCTGTCGAGCTGGATCAGCGGCTGGTGACCCACCGGCGAGGGATTCACTCCGCGGAGGAGCTTCTTAGGGCCGCCACCAAGGGGGGTGCCGACGCACTGGGATGGGACGCCGGGGAGTTGAGGATCGGAGCGCTGGCAGACTTCGTGAGCCTTCAGCTCGAGAGCTTGCGGCTGGCGGGAGCGGGTCAGCTGGACCTGATCTCCCGGATCGTTTATTCCGCTGCGCCAGCGGATGTGCAGACCGTGGTCGTGGGGGGAAAGACCGTGGTCAGCTCGGGGCATCACCTCCGGCTGGGCGCGGTGGGGTCGCTGCTGGCCCAATCGCTTCGAGCGCTGGAGCAACCGTGAAAGCGCTCCGCAATGTCGGCCGCCTCTTCAGCCCGGGTGAAGCGGTGAGAGCTGGCGCGGACGTCTTGATAGAGGGGGATCGCGTGGTGGCCGTGGTCCCTGCTGGCGAGGGCCGGGCAGATGAAGAGTTCGACTGTGAGGGAGGCCTGCTCACCCCCGGCCTCATAGACGCCCACACTCACCCCGTCTACCTGAGAGCGAGGCTCGAGGAGGTGAGTAGAAGGGCCGGCGGGGCCAGCTACTCGCAGATAGCAGGAGAGGGTGGGGGTATACAGGCAACAGTCCGCGAGACCCGAGCTGCCTCGGCTCTACAGCTCGAGCAGTCGACCCGCTCCCGCCTCAGCTTTTGGATTGAGCAGGGGACGACCACCGTGGAGGCCAAGACCGGCTACTGGCTGGAAGAGCAAGGCGAGCTCTCAGCGGTCCGACTACTGGCCGGGCTCTCCAGTGATGCCGCGCTTCCCAGATTGGTCGTCACCTTCCTCGGAGCTCACGACTTGCCCCCCGAGAGCATGGGGGATAGGGCAGCGTATGTGGAGGCGGTCTGCCGCTGGTGCCCCGCCGCCAAGTCGGCCGGCGCTGAGTTCTGCGATGTCTTCTGCGACCGAGGCGCCTTCACTGTGGAAGAGTCCGAACGTATCCTGCTGGCCGCTAGAGCAGCTGGGCTGGGCCTGCGCTTGCACGCTGATGAGCTCGCTTTGACTGGCGGTGCCCGGCTGGGTGCCCGGCTCAGGGCAAGTTCGGCGGATCATCTGCTTCAGATCGGAGAGGAGGAGATGCGGGCCCTGGCGGCGGCGGGGACTGTCGCCACCCTCTGTCCGGTGACCGCCCTCACCATGGGTCAGCTCCCTCCGGCGCGACGATTGCTGGAGCAAGGGGTTACTTTGGCGTTGGGGACCGACCACAACCCCGGCACCTCCGGCACCACCAGCATGAGCCTCATCGTGTACCTGGCGGTGATGGAGTTCAAGCTGGATGTGGAGCAGGCGCTGAGTGCCGCGACCGCCGGAGGGGCTCGGTCCCTGCTTCTCGCCGACCGCGGAGGGGTGAGCCGGGGGCAGCTGGCCGATCTCGTTCTCTGGGATGCGGACCACGAGGGGGCGTTCGCCTGGGAGCCCGGTCTCCGGGCTCGCAGGGTGTGGCGCGGCGGTCAGCTCGCAGCTAGTGACGGCTGACGCTGAGAATCCTGGTACAACTGGTCTCTAGGATCTCCGGATCGAGGAGATCCTCTTTTCGACAGAGCTGCCGGGTGGCGCTGTCAAGGGTGACTGACTGAGCCACGATGAGCAGCGCGTGACCGTGCCGGTCCAGGAGGGGTGCAAGCTGTGGCAGCAGGCGCTGAGGTGGGGCAGCCGCGCGGGAGACGATCAGCTGGGCTCGAGGGCGGTCCTTGTCCCGGCCGAGCTCCCGGGCATCCCTGGCCAGTACCCCAACCGACTCCAACCGGAGCGCCTTTGCACAATGCCGAAGGAAGGCGGCTTTGGCGAGATCCCGTTCCAGCAGCAAGAAGTTCACCTCGGGCAGCGCGATCGCCAGCGGGATCCCGGGAAGACCACCGCCGCTTCCGAAGTCGAGGACCAACTCGCCCTCCCGCCAGGGGTGGTGGGGAAGAAGGCTCAGTGACTCCCCTATGTGGCGGGTCCAGGCCAGTTCACGAGGGACTCGAGTCAGGTTGCGGTGTGGCTCCGCCGTGTAGAGAAGGTCCAGGTAGGCGCGCAGCCTGGACTCTGCTCCATCGAGGTTCAAGGGGGAGATGGCCCTGTTCATCGCCTGTCCAGCCTAGCCGAGGACGCGACGATTCGAACCAGCTCCGCTGGCCCTCGCCAGCAAAGGTGTGCATCGACCTTCCCAGCTGCCGGAACAAACCCCCAATTGCCTTGCCCGTTGACACCGGGCAGTCGGTGCCGGTACGGTCCCCTCATGCTTCAGGCCGTTGCCGCACGCCGCGCGACCGCACCCGTCCTCTCCGACCTGATCCCGGGGGAGCGGGTCCGGGACGTCCTGGTGGTGGTCGGCTTTGCCGCGACCGTTGGACTGTTCGCCCAGCTGGCGATCAAGCTTCCATTCACCCCGGTTCCCATCACCGGACAGACTTTCGCTGTCCTGCTCGGAGGCATGGCGGTGGGAACCCGTCGGGGGTTGGCGGGAATGCTCTTGTACCTTTTGGCCGGCCTGCTGGGAGTTCCCTGGTTCGCCCAAGGGGCCGGAGGCTTCGCGGTGTTGACAACTCCGAGCTTTGGCTACGTGGTCGGCTTCGTGTTCGCGGCGACTGGACTAGGCCTGCTGGCGCGACTTCGGTTCGATCGCAGGCCACTCTTGGTGCTCGCGGCCATGGTGACAGGCAATCTCATCATCTACTGCTTCGGGGCCACCTGGCTGGCAGTTGACCTCCACCTCAACCTGGCGACCGCAATCTCATTGGGGGTCACCCCATTTCTGCTAGGCGACGCCATAAAGGCCGTGGTGGCGATGGGTTTGCTCCCGACCGCCTGGCGCTTGGTCGGCGGCCACGGCCCTGACCAACCCTCTCAGTAGAGGCCGAGCTCCAGCTTCACCTCGTCGCTGGCCATGGTGTGAGGGTCCCAGGGCGGGTCCCAGATGAGCTCGACGGTGACGTCCTTGATTCCCGGAAGGAACTGGGTTGCAGCGTGCACCTGAGACTCGATCATCGGACCCAGCGGGCAGTAGGGGCTGGTCAGGGTCATCCGGACATTGGTGTCCCCGTCGTCTTTGACGTCGACCCCGTAGATGAGACCCAGGCTCACTATGTCCAGCCCAAGCTCCGGGTCGATGACCTCCCGCAGCGCATCCTCGACATCCTCAGGTCTAAGCAATTTGCCTGCCGGCCCGGGCGCACCAGGGTCCGCCTCAGACAGTCGTTCGGTCATGGTCTCGTCAGACACCGGCTTCCTCCAAACTTGCCTCGAGAGCTGTCCACGGCAGCATCGCGCACTTGATCCGAGCCACGTACCGCCGGACGCCGGCCAGCGCCTCCAGGTCACCGAGCTCTCCGAGCTCCGAGACGTCTCTACCCTCAACCAGAAGCCCCCGGAAGCGGCTGATGAGGTCGTGCACCTCGGGCAGGCTCTTCTGGTCGATCTCCTCAGCCATCAAGGACGCAGACGCCATGGAGATCGAGCATCCCTGTCCCTCGAAGCCCACCGCCGCAAGTTTGCCGTCGGCAACCCGCAGGCTGATGTCAACTTCGTCACCACAGAGCGGGTTATGACCGTGAGCCTTGGCGTCCGCTGGAACGACCTCCCCGTGGTGCCGCGGATGACGGTAGTGGTCCAAGAGAATCTCGCGGAAAAGCTCGTCGTCAACCTGGGTCACACTTTCGGACATATCTTCATCCTACGCCGAGGGAAAAGTAGAGCGGGGCCGGACGGTCTCCGGCCCCGCTTTTGGGTGATGGAACTGAGAACTTCAGCGCGGAGCCTCCGGTGTGGATCGCCCCTTTATTTGGGGCGCTCGACCCCGGCTGACCAGCGCCTCCTTGGAGTTCAGGTCCCGGCCAAGATCCTCAGTCGTCACCCCACAGGGTGAGAGTCGGTTGTAAATCATCGGTCATCGGCAATCCCTCCTTTTCTGAGAGTGCCGAGTCGGACCATTCATCAGCGTCCTCCTCGGCCAGGCGACGTGGTCTCGTAAAGTTTACGAACCGTGACGGTCCGGCGGCTACCCCGATCCGGGCGCCCGCTGTAGATAACCCCACTCATTCCTGACCCTGGGGCCAGAACTCGATCGCTTATGGTTGCCTCCCCGGTTCTATGTCCGGTCCTCCGCCTCACTGCATCCTGGGCTGGAAGGTTACTGTCTTGGCGCTTCACCGCAGCCATAATCGGCGGCAGGCGCGCCTCGTTCGGTCGCCTTACGGCTTGCGTGTGCCCAAGGCCATAGCCCGCATTCGAGCCCAGAGCGCTCTCGCTGTGGCGGTGTAGCGAAAAGTCTTGGTCGCCTTAAGCGCCATCAGTTCGGAAGTGAGGCGTCGCACCTCCTGG
>DAHVDN010000050.1 GCA_027313505.1 Candidatus Dormiibacterota bacterium | reverse complement strand
AGTCTGCCAGCCGCCCTGGCTCGATCTGCCCTTGCACGTGGACCTCCACCGCCATAGCACTACCTCCCGGCCGGACCGAATACACCCACGAGAGGGATCGTACAGGCCGACACGCGAGCACCCTGCCTGGGTCCCGCGGCATGCCCGCGTCGGGCGAGGCCCGCGCTCACGGATCAACAGCTACGGTACCGTTTCCCCGCCTTGGCGCTCACCCGGAGGGGTGAGTGCTCACCGCGTCGCCTCGGAGCGCCAAGGTTTTCCCTCAGCCCACGCAGCGGCCAAGGAGGCGAAGAGGGGCGGGGCCGAGATCAACCGACGTCAAGCTGACGAGAGTGACCCGGTTGTCCTCAACAGACACGGTCCTCGGTCACCGTGATCACGCCGGTGGGCGCATCGAGGGCAACCAGGGTCCGACGAGCGGCGTCGTCAACTTGCACTCGCGGAGGTGGCGGCAGCTCCGACTCGAAGTAGGTGCCCGCCCCATAGAAGCGCCCGTAGCGGATGACGACCCCGCCAGCACCCAGGACGGCTCGCTCGTGTTCCTCGACCGCCTGTCCTCCATCGCCGGGTATCTGCCACGCGACGCTCTGGGCGATGAACCCGCCAGCTCCTGCGGCCTTCGCAGCGGCCAGGAGATTGCGCGTTCCCTGGCGGCGCATCCGCGAATTCGCCGCGCCGAGTTCGCGGATGCGGGTCGAGTCATCCGGCAGGTCGGTGAGTTCATGGAGTACCACATCAGGCCGGAAAGTGGCCACTGCATCGCAGAGGGTGTTGAGATCGAACACGTCGCCCACGACTGGCTCAGCACCAAGCGACTGCAACAGTTTGGCTTTCACCCGGGTGCGGGTCAGGCCTGCGACGTCGTGGCCAGCGGCGATGAGCAGCGGGACTAGGCGCAACCCGATCACCCCACTTGCGCCCGCGAGGAAGATTCGGTGAGGTACGCCGCTGGCGCGGTGCTCAGACATGAGTCCGTCTCCAGCTGCCCCCTGCAGAACCGTGCATGCGGTTCTCCCGCACACGGCTCGCCCCCGGGCAGTCGGCCAGCCTCATTCCGCCGTGCCACCGGCGTTGGATGCTGGCCCCAGCGTTCTGCGGTCGATCTGGCCGGGTCCCCAAAGGGAGCGGGTAAGTGGTCCCGAAGGGCAAGCCCGCAGCCAGACCAATCCCGAACGCACACCCGGCTGGAGGCCCCTCGCTCCGGCGAGGTTGTGTTGTCCTCACCATCAACGCTACGGTATGGCCTCCTCCGACTTCCGCTCGGCGCTCCACCACTTCACATCGCTGCTTATAGGCTTCGCTGCTACCGGGCACTGCAAGTTGGCCGCCTGCAGCCATCCCTGCCGGTGCCGAGACGGATCTCTCCTGTTCCTGATCAGGCCTTGAGCACGTGCCGCTCCCCCTACCCCGGAGGGACCCGGCAGACGTGACCCCTGGAACCGGGCCCGCCGGACGTGGCTTTCGCCCTGAGATGAGCGGCTCGGCTCCCCCGTTGTACATCTGACGAGGCTGCAGGTTTCGCGTAATGCTGCGGCCCGCGCTCTTGCTCCCTCCGAAGAGGCTCTTGACGCTCCGCTCGGCCCGGCGGTTCTCACCGCCAAGCTGGGGCCTACTACCGGGCGCTCTAGTGCCTACCCGGACGGGACTTCCACCCGCTGGTCTGGTCAAGCTTTCAGGACGCACCATCCCTCGATGCTAACGGCGGCCGGGCTTGTCAGCACCGCCATCGGCCGTCAGCGGAGCGGTGGCGACATGGGTGGAGCGCAACTCAGGCCGGAGGGGCACCCTCGGGCGTGGTGGCCGTCTCATGCGCCTCACGGCGACCTTGGTGTGACGCTCCGAGCCCAGGCCGGGATTGGGGCTTGAGGCGCCTCCCGGGGGCGGTCGTTGCCTGACCATGGTTCAACGGCTGAAGCTGGACTCCCAACTGAGACACGAAGGAGTCGATCCCTTGCCATAGCGGAGTCTGGGCTCGACGCAGGGGCTTGGATGGGGAGTCTGCGTGGGGGACATCAGTCAGGAGGTGTGCCTCGCGAAGCTTCCGCACCGTGGGCGAGACGCTGTTGTCGTTCACTCCCAGGGTCCTAGCGATCTCATGGACCGTGACCTGGCCGCCTGGGGCTGAGGCTATCACCGCAAGGATCTCAAGGCGGTACATATTGCCGAACACCAGTGCGGAAAGGTCACGTATCTGCACCACGGTCCATGATTCACGATTCATGATCCATCAAGTATAATGACAACTGGAGATGATCACACTAGCCCGGCCTTGGAGCAGCGACGGTCCCACTTGGAAGGGCCCGCCGGCTTCCCGCTTGCTGGCCATCCAATGGCGGTGCCATGTTCCTGCCGATGTCCGCCTGAAGGTGGGCTCCAGGAGGTGTCTCACGTCATGCTGATGGCGAAACGGGAGCCTCCCGACTATAGCCGTGGGGAGGAGGTCAAAGACATGGGTCGAGGAGTCCAAGTGGGAACAGCCTCAGCGGCAGCCATGGTGTCTGGGCATGGTGGGCCGCGCTTGGTGTCGGCGTGTCCGAACCCAGGCAGTCTGTCCCGTACTGACCCGCTGGTTCGACTGAACGCCATCTGCCCCTACTACACGATGTTCCCCCTCGAGTTCCCCTGGGGGGTACTGTCGAGGGCTCGACCGGACGAGTGGGTTCTCGACCCATTCTGCGGTCGCGGAACGACCCTGTTCGCTGCTCGGCTCCGTGGCGTCGGGTCCGTCGGAATCGATGCAAGTCCTGTGGCCGTGGCTCTCGCGCAGTCCAAGCTGGTTGCACCAAGCCCCCGCGCCGTGACGCAGCGCTGCGAGGTGCTGCTCCGCTCCGGCTACCAGCCCACCGCCGTCCCCACCGGGGACTTCTGGCGGTGGGCGTACCACCCTGACACTCTCCTGGAGTTGTGCCGCGTACGTGAGCAGCTTCTCGCTGCCGGCTCGGATGCAACGACGATCGCACTGCGCTCACTGCTGATGGGTGTGCTTCATGGACCGCTGAGGAAGGGGGCCTCGACCTATCTCTCCAACCAGATGCCGCGGACCTATGCGTCGAAGCCGGGCTCTGCCGTACGTTTCTGGCAAGAGCGCTCGATGCAGCCTCCGCGGGTGGACCTGCTCGACGTGGTACGTCGACGCGCACAGTTCAGCCTGGCGCAGGTACCGCCCGTCGCCCCCGGTGATGTTCGCCTCGGCGACTCCGCCTGGGAGATCGGGCGACTTCGTCGGCGGTTCTCATGGCTCGTCACGTCGCCGCCGTACTACGGGATGCGGACGTATCGGCCGGACCAGTGGCTCCGGGGATGGTTCCTGGGCGGGGACCCGCAAGTCGACTACAGCGTCGAGGGCCAGATCAGGCAGACGTCGGGCCTCGACGGCTTCGTCGAGGACCTCGGCGCGGTGTGGCGCGCAGCGGCAGGTCGGTGCCTGCCCGGTGCGCACCTCGTCGTCCGGTTCGGGGCACTTCCCGGCATGAAGTTGGACCCGGGGGCGATTCTCCGCCGCTCTGTGGAGGGTGCCCGCTCGGGCTGGATGATCAATGTCATCATGCCGGTGGGCGACCCGCCAAGCTGGACACGACAGGCGGCGCAGTTCGGGGCGGCAGGAGACTACGTAAAAGAGGTGGACTGCTACGCCACCCTTACAATCTGAGCGGGTGCCCGGAGGTTAGTGGTGTTCGATCCAGAGAAACTGCCGGCGGTACAGGAGCGGATCCGTGAGGAGACGCGTGCTACGGCTCATCTGCTGGACTCCGTGTCGGAAGAGCTTGAGGCTCTGCGTACACGCACCCGGTCCATCCAGGTGAGGAACACGAACACGATCTCTTTGGTGGCCTCGGACGCTGGTAACAATAGGATCGAGTTCAACCCTCTCCAGCTGCAGCTGGTGCGAGTCGTGGACAGCTACGGCCACGAGCTCTTCTTCGACGTCATCTCTTCGAACACTGACACGCGGGCTCTGAGCGAGCGCCAGTTCGACACACAGGGCAAGCCACGCACCCCGCTGGGCCGGCTTATGGCCGATCTGGGCAAGCGCACACTTTGGGAGATGAGCCCCATGATCCCAGAACGCCCCCAGTCCCCTGGATGGACCCTCGTGTACCGGGATCTCTGTGAATGGGCCGTGATCTACGAACAGTGCCACAAGGAGTTCGCCTCCGACACGCTGTTGCTGCATGACGGTCTGCTGCGGACCAAAGTGTTCGCGGGGGATCTGTTCGTCCAGATGTACCGGAAGGTCAAGGACGCCATCGACAAGGCGAAGCGCGAGCGGCGACGGGATCTGTTCCTCGTGGGGATCGCGAAGCATTCGGAGGTACTCGAGCGCTATCGCCTGGCGATGGCTCTGTCCTCGGTTTTCCCGCCCGGCGGACCCAAGTACACGCCGATCCCCATGGAGATGCAGAAGAAGGTGTACAAGTGGGCGGAGTACCTGCGGCTGCCCAGCGACACCGGGGGAGAGGGCGAAGATCCCAAGTACAATATGGGGGAGATGTACTTCGTCCGGTTCGGGGCCAAATCCGGAGACCCGGTCTGGACCGTGGACCTGCTCGATGGTCAGGCGGACCGGGCTCAGAAGATCTTCGGCTCGCTGCTCAACGACGCGCAGTTTGGGTTCCCTGTGCCCTACTACCCCCACTGCCTGCAACAGGCCGACGCGCACGCCCAAGTCGTTGATCTCGACCTCGCGATCCTCCAGGACACGATGGTCGAAGCTGTGCGCGACCACCTGGGCCAAGAGAAGCAGTCGATCTTCGACGCTCACCGCCTCATGGTCGCCGACCCCGCCGCAAGGAGGTACTCGTGACCCTGTTCGATGACGCCCACGTGATTGGCACGTTCCTTGGCTTCTCGGAGGGAGGGTTGGAGTTTCACGCCGACCTGGTCCTTCCCTACGACAACAGCTTCCAGTCCTCCGCAATGCACGGACAGTTCGTGTTGGTCGCCTTGGAGAACGACAACGAGGCCGTCCTGGGAAGGATCACGACCATATCCTCTCAGGGGCGGCTGGTCAGCCCCTCGGGTGAGGACTACGCCATCCGGGCGGTGCGCGAGTCCCGTGTCATCCCAGAGGACCTGCGCGATCAGTACCTCAAGTACCGAGTTGACATCCGCATTCTGGGCATCTTGCGGGGGCAGGACGGTGACAAGCCACCCGTCTTCGTGGCGTCCCATCGACGCCTCCCCCACGTCGGCGCCAAGGTCGCGTTCCTCTCCAACCATCTCCTCGCTGAGGTCGCCAATGCCGTCGACGCCGGCGACACCGTGGCTGAGATCGGGTTCCTCGCCCTCGGCGAGTTCGTCTACGCCGGCTTGCAGGATCGACGCGCAGGTCACGACGAGCGCATCCGGCTGGTGGACCCGGCGATCGTCACCCGGTTTGACGTCGACCAGCTGGTCAGCAGACGGACCTTCGTCTTCGCTCGCGCGGGCTTCGGCAAGTCCAACCTCATCAAGCTGCTGTTCTCGGACCTCTACGGACTGGCGCAGGCACCGACTGTGCCGAGACGTAATGGTCAGCAGGCCGTTGGCACCGTGATCTTCGATCCAGATGGTGAGTACTACTGGCCCGACCACCGGGGCCGTCCGGGGCTCTGCGACGTCCACGCGCTCCAGGAGTGCCTGGTGGTCTTCACCGACAAGCAAGGCCCCAGCCCGTTCTACGACTCGTTCGTGGTGGACAAGGTGCGTCTCGACATCCGTGAGCTGGCCCCGGCGAAGGTGATCGGACTGGTCATTCCTGGCGACCGACAGGAGCAGCAGAACATCCAGAAGTTGAAGGGCCTGCCCCTTGAGAAGTGGCGGCAACTGGTGAACGCTGTGTGGCGGGACAAGGGTGGAACCGAGCTTGACGTCTTCTACGACGCCCTGAAGTTGCGGGGTGATGGGACCCAGGACGCCGAAGCGCTGGCCGCGCGGTCGAACATGGTTCGGGTCGTCAACGCGCTCCACGATCCTTCTAGCCAGCTTCTCCGGATGGTCAAGAAGGCGCTGTCAGATGGGAAGCTCTGCGTCGTGGACATTTCGCGCATGCGTGGGGCTCAAGGACTTGCGCTCGCTGGTGTGATCCTCCAGGACATCTTCGAGCACAACCAGGAGGAGTTCACCAAGGCCGACTCGCGTGCGATTCCCACGATCGCCGTCCTCGAGGAGGCACAGTCCGTGCTCGGCTCTAGCGTGTCGAGTGCCGAGGGCCCGTTCGTGGCTTGGGTGAAGGAGGGGCGCAAGTACGACCTGGGGGCCGTCCTTGTCACGCAGCAGCCCGGCAGCTTGCCTGGCGAGTTGCTCAGCCAGGGCGACAACTGGTTCGTCTTCCACCTGCTGTCCGCTGGCGACCTACGGGCGGTCAAGAGCGCCAACGCCCACTTCTCCGACGACCTTCTCGCCACTCTCCTGAATGAGCCTCTGGTCGGCCACGGCGTGTTCTGGTCGAGCGCCGGGGCGACGCCGTACCCCATCCCCATCAGGACGTTGTCGTTTGAGGACTCGTACGAGCTGGCAGACCCGGAGTACAACAAAGGGGCAGTCGACAGCTATGCGTCGAGGCTGCGCGCTCGGTTTCGCGATGCTGTCGAGCATGCAGCCGAGGTGGCGGGCCCGGTGAGCGCGGGCGGCGACGGCGAGGTCGACGCGACCGAGACCATTAAGCGGGCGGCGATCGAGTCGCTGCGCCTCGACCAGACGTTTCAGCGGAAGGTGCGTTCGGAGCGAGGCATCGCGTGGGGAGAGGTCCAGAAGCTGCTTGCTGGGGCGCTGCCCGAAGACTTCACCTCTGACAACTCCCAGTGGATCTACGAGCAGAACGTCGTGCCGAAGGCCCTCGACGAGATTCTGGGTGTGCATTGCTGGGAGACCAAAGCCTATCCGCGTGCCGACGACCCGCATCGCACGGCCAAGTGGATCACCGCGAAGGACGCTGCCCACCTGGCCGATCGCGCCAGCACCGATTAGCCGGAACTCGCCTACGTCGACATCGGTCCCGAGCGGCAGATCGCCGCTCGGTTCTTTGAGCGTGACCAGGTTGAAGGCCGCTGGCCTGGGGGCGGCGCGGCCGCGATCCCCGAGCTCGCCAGCAAACACGACGCGGAACAAATCTGCGACGCCGAGCGTCGCTGCTATCAGCGCCGCCGGCGGCGCTGAGTCCCGCTGGTGCCCGTCCTCGATGTCAACGTCGATGTAGACGTTCCAGCCGCGGGCGGCCACGGAGACTGCTGTCGGACCCGTGACCGCTGTCTCGTAGCCGAGCGTCGCCGTCGTCAGCTCCCCTGTCCCGACGACGACATCGGAATGCGGGTTAACGAGCCGGATCTCGGCCTCGGCTGGCCCAACGACCTCCGATGGACCGGCGAGGACGATGCGCGGGTAGAGCCGGGCGGCCAGGTTCGCGGCCAGCAGGTAGCCAGCGCGACCGACCCTGTCGGTCGCTCGCTCGTCGGCGCAGAGCGTGACCGACGCGGCCTCCAGCTTCGTCCGAACCGAGGCCCCGTCGAGCCCACTGAGGAGCGGTGCCGTCGCGTCGACTACCCGGTCGAGGAATCTCGGCAGGCTCATCGGAAGATGATCCTCGTCTCGTCGCCGACCGTCATCCACCCCATGCGGGCGACCAGGCGGTACCACGCCCATTCGTCTACCCGGGCCCGGCCGCCGTCACCGAAGTCGGGGACGACCCCAGAGAGACCACCGATCAGGGTCATCAGCGGGTACGTGTCGTCAGTGTCGGAGTGGTAGGCGTCGGTTGGGTGGCTGTGGATCTGGCCGGCCAGCGTCAGCCCGCGCTGGTAGAAGGCCCTATTGACCCGGAAGAGCGCCTCGCCGTCGACGGTGATCAAGAGCCCCTCCTCTCCACGGCTCGTCCTCTGCTCCGGGAAGTAGGCCGAGACGAACTCAAAGCGCGTGGCATCACCGGTGAAGCGGCCGCCCCAGAGGACGAAGGCCTCGTAGCCACGCTGGCCAGCCTTCTGTAAAGGCTCGAGCGTCTTGTCGACTAGTTCGAGCGGGACGACGAACTCCTCGACCCTGGCCAGCGTCACGGCCCCTCCTCCTGGCGAGAGGGGCTCGGCGGAACAGCGGGGCCTAGCGCGGCCAGGATCTGCGAAGGCACTTGCGCTACTGGGAGCATGTTGCCCGCCTGCCCAGCTTGCGCCGCCGACAAAGCCTGCTCCCACATCGCCGGAGCGACCTCTCCGGGGGCGTTCGCCACCCGAAGTAAGACCCTGAGCTGGTCGGGCAGCGTCTGGAGTTCGACGTGAATTCCGATCAGGTTCCGGGCCATCGCCCGCCAAATGCGATCGCAGATCGTGGCCAGGCGCCCGTCGCCGGTCCCGCGGTGGAGGAGCCAAGAGTCGCCGGAGTGCTGCGGATGGTCGTGGTACTGACGGACGCCGGGCACGCAAAAGAACGGCCGGTTCGTCTCCGGGTGGCTATCGACCAAGAGGTTTCGCGGCCCCTCATCGCTGTCAACCAGCGCCTGCACCGGTGGCGTGGCGTATTCGCCGGTGAACGGGTTGATGAACTCTACTGACGGAGCCCAGACGTCGTAGTTGGTGAAGTCGAGCCTGACGCAGGCGGTCATCGCTGGGATCGGCTGGGCTCCAAGTGGCAGCCGGCCGAGGAAGCCGATGTCGACCTCAAGCTCGCGGTGGCCCAGCAAGACCCAGCCACGCCTGCGGTAGGTCGCCTCGTTTTCGTGCCAGAGTTCGAGCTCGCGCTTCAGTTTGACGCGCGTGACCTCGGGGTCGACGACGTTCATCGCCGGCTTCAGCCTCCGGCACCGGCTTTGGGGCTGAGGAAGAGGGTCGCTCCGTCAGCGATGCCAGCGGCGGCCACCGTCTGACCCTGGTCGAGCAGGGCTCCGTCCTCGGACCTTAGCTCCCAGGCCGACGGAGCCTGGCCCTGGTTCCCGCTCTTCTGGAGCGCTTCGTGGACGACATGCTCCACCGTTTGGTGGACGTTGCCCTTGAGGCGCTCCGGTTGCCCCGAGACGACGACGACCACAGCCGTGGCGCAGCTCGAATCTAGCTGGCTCGACTGGATACAGAGATGGCGTAGAGGGCGATCCCCGCCAAGATGAGAATCAACACCAGAGCTAGGGCGGATGCTGCGGCTGCCGGAAGTGGAGGGACGCCGGCTGCGAGAGGGCCAGCAGGCGCAAATGGCTTCGCGGACTGAGACCGAGGATAGGGTGAGTGAGCTTGGCCCACCGACTGAGGCAGCGCCTGGAACCACACCTGGAGATCCAAGAGCGCTCGGGCCGGGTTGGAAGCATCGAATAGGATGTGCTCTTGCCCCGCGAGCATCCCCAGCCGTTCCAGGTCGGAGGCAAGTCCGGGAACGACCACGGCCGCCACCGGCAACCCGAAGCCTCGCGCGGCGCCGACCTCCTGCTGAACCAAGGTGCTATCCGCGCCGGCCTCCGTAAGCAGAACGACAAAGCCGACGCTTGCCTGGAGGGCGGTCAACAACTTGGTGGGTAGGTGCTCACCGGGTCGAGGGTGCTCCTCGGCCAAATACACCTGGCATGACCCGGCCTGCTCAAGCGCCCTCTTGACATGCCGCACTAGGTCGGCGTCCCGGCTGCTGTGGCTCAGGAAGATCTGTGGCGGCGCTACCTCACTCATCGGGAGCCAACGGGGGACGTGAGCTCGATCACGATCGTAGCGAAGAGGCGGACTCTACTTTTCGCGTCGGACACCCTTGAACCGCTTGCCGTCTTCCTTGACATTGATGAACCGACCGGTACTGTCGTCGCGCTTGACCCAGTCGCCGGTCTTCGGGTTCTGTACCTGACTTCGATCTCTCTCAGCTCCACGTCGGAAGTCCTGACCTGTATTCTTCGCCATCACCGATCTCCTAATCGCCGAAACAGGGGCACCTACGAGGTCGCACCTAGTAGCCCATCTGCCATCCTAGCACGTTCAATACCACATAATGGGGGTTGAGATGGCCAGATATACCACGGGTGGGACCAGAGGATTCTGAGGGGACCCCATTTGTCAGTCCAGCTGGACCCGCGCCAGGGGGTCCGGTCACCTCCACCCAACCGAGATCAGACGAGGGGGTTGACAAGGGATGTCCCTTTCAGAAATGACTAAGAGCCCCGACCACTGGGAGGCATTTCCGCCGAACATCCGCTCGTCGTTGAGGAGTCCCAGAGGCGAGCCATCAGCCAAGCGAACTTCTCACCTGATCGGACAACCAGGGGTATGAGGCAGCGAGGTCGAGCCCCCAGTTGCATTCTGAGAGGATCGCGCTACAATATCCTCTCATGGTGAGCTCAGTGGCCGGAACAGTAAAAGCCCGCGTGGCCAAGAAGCCGGGAGGTGCCTTTATCCGCTCCTCAGATTTCCCCGGGTCAAGTCATGCCGTCGACTGCGCTCTCAGCCGACTGGTGTTTACGGGGGATCTCCTTCGCATTCGGAAGGGTCTTTACTGGAAAGGGCCTAAGACGCCCCTAGGCATTGCTCCGCCGCGGCCCTTGGCGGTGGGACTGCACATGGCTGGCCCCGGCAGCGGCCCAGCCGGCTATGCTGCCGCCGCTGCATTGGGCCTGACTACGCAAGTCCCGTCTACGGTCGAGATCGCTGTGCCCGGCAGGCCCCCAAAGCCACCAACTGGCGTCCGCTTCACCTTGCGTCAGTTGCCGCGACGAGACCTACGGCTCCGACCTCATGAGGTAGCGCTCATTGAAGTCCTCCGGGACTGGCCCGACACCGTCGAGGTTGAGTGGGATACCATGGCTGCCAGTGCACGAGACTTGCTTACCAGTGGATCCCTTCGGCCCGACCGAATCACCAAGGCGATAGAAGCCGAGCACAGTCCAGCTGCCAGGGAGCGCTGGCACCACCTGCGACCCAGCATTACGACCTAGAATGGCACTCCTGCGCAGCGACCCGAGCAAGTTGGCACTCGCCATCGCGACAGTCAACATCGCCACCACAATCCCTGCGGAACATATTGAGAAGGACTACTGGCTCACCGAGTGCCTTCGAGGCCTGCAAGACTATGCCGGGCGCCACAATACGACGATCCTTCTCAAAGGCGGAACAAGTCTCTCGAAGGGCCACCAACTAATCCAGCGATTTTCTGAAGACGCTGACGTGCTCGTTCTCTTTGGAACAGCATCGCAGCCCGACAGGGCCGCGCGGTTGGAGGGCCTCGTGCTAGGTGCAAGCAAAACATCTGGCCTGGCCGCCACAATCACAGAGCCACGCTCCGCCACCAGAATGCATTGCGTCGCCGCCCTTGCCTATCGAGCCACAAGGCAGAACAGCCCTTTATCGCCGAGGGTGAAGCTTGAACTCGTGACGGTCGGGGGAACGTTTCCCCATGAGAAGCTTCCAGTCCGATCGCTTCTCTCGACGTACTGGGCGTCGATGGGGGCTCACGCCCAGACTTCCCAGTATGATGAACTGCGTCCGTTCACCATGGACGTGCTTGATCCCTGTCGGACCCTCGTTGAGAAACTGGTGCTGCTACACGAAGCTCATACTAGGCACAATGGCGGCGCGCATGACCGCAAGGTACAGACGCTACGGCACTACTACGACGTGCGGTGCCTACTCGGTGATGGCGCTGTGGTTACAGCGTTGGAAGCGGCCGGAACTGAGCACCTTTCCCGAGACGTTTGCACGTATGCGGACAATGCCGGCTACCGTACTGCCGCCCGTCCAGCGGATGGCTTCTCAAGGAGTCCGACGTTCGCGGTTCGCCTGCCTGCAAGTCTGCAGACGTCATTCAGCCGAGTCATGGACACCTTCCTCTGGCCGAGTGCCGATCGCCCGACTCTAGATGAATGTCAAGACCGAGTTAGAGAGCACGCATCCCGATTGTGATCCTCCTGTGTACACAATGTGCGGCAGATTCGGGGCTGGCTTCGCGTCCCTCGACCTGCTGGCAGGGTGTTGAAGAACGCTCCCACTTCGGGGTGAGTTCCTGGTAGGCTCGGCGGGGGTTCTGTTCGTCGGGGGGTTGGAGGTTGATATGCGCGGTAGGGTTTCCCGCGAGGTGACGATGTTGGGTTGGATCGACCCCGGGGAGTTGATCCTGGCCAACTACCCGATCCGCAGGATCCGGCCGCTGGCGGAGGCGGCGCTGCGAGATCTGGAGCCGACCTTCGAGAGCATGTAAGCCCAGATTGGGCGCCCCTCGATTCCGCCCGAACACCTGCTGAAGAGCTGTCTCTTGATGGCGCTGTACTCGATCCGGAGCGAGCGACAGTTCTGCGAGCGGCTGCGGTACGACCTGCTATTCAAGTGGTTCCTGGGGCTGAACGTGGAGGACGAGCCTTTGGACCACTCCAGCTTCGCCAAGAAGCGGAGGCGACTGTTGGAGCGTCGAGTGAGCCGGCACTTCTTCGAGGCGGTGGTGCGACAGGCCCGGCGGCGGCGCCTCTTCTCCTCGAACCACTTCACGGTGGACGGGAGGCTGCTGGAAGCGTGGGCGTCGATGAAGAGCCTGCGGCTGCGGGAGCAGGAGGGCGGTCCTGGTGACGGCAACGGCTACACCCCCAGCAACCCGGATGTCGACTTCAAGGGCCAGCGGCGGAGCAACCAGAGCCACTACTCCAGGACCGACCCGGAGGCGCTGATGGCCCGCCAGGGGCTGGGCAAAGAGACCAAGATGTGCTTCTCGGGGCACGTCCTGATGGAGAACCGCCACGGGCTGGTGGTGGACCTGGAGTTGACCAGGGCCACGGGGACCAGCGAGCGGGAGGCGGCAACGCTGATGCTGAGGCGGACGCGTCAGCGAACTCGTCGCCGCTTCACCCTGGGGGCGGACAAGGGGTACGACACGCACGACTTCCTCCAAGCGTGCCAGGAGTTGCGGGTCACTCCCCACGTGGCCCGGCGGGAGAGCTACTGGGGCAGCGCGCTACTGGCCAGGCTGGCAACCACCCCGGGGTACCAAGTGAGTCAGCGGAAGCGCAAGCGGGTGGAGGAGATCTTCGGCTGGACCAAGACGGTCGGGGGGAGCAGGAAACTGCGCTACAAGAGGGTGGAGCGCAACAGGCTCTGGGTGGAGATGACCATGGCGGCCTACAACCTGGTCCGAATGGGCAAGCTGGTGGGGGCACCCGCTTGAGGAGCCCAGACTGCGGCCTGAGAGCTCTCCCCGAAAGGCTTCCGGGCCCCGCTCGGGCGGTCCCGGGGACTGTCCGCACTCCGAAAATCCCGCGGAATCCCACTTCGCGAGGGCACTCCGCCGGTTCTTCGCCTAATTCAACACCCTGCTAGTCGAACTCGCAGGCGCCTAAACCCATGTTCGCTGTACAGTGAAGGGACAGCTTCCGGCTCGAACAGGACATGGCGCACGCAAGGAGGGCGGCGATGAGCGAGATCACCATATCCAGCGGAAATCGGCTGTGGGGCAGCTTCACTGTTGAGAGCCTCACTGCACGAGGAAGAGTCAGCCCTCGCCTCAATCTCCAGCTGAAGCAACGTCCCAGCCCGGTCGCAGACGTCGAGCTACTTGACGTAGTCCTTCGCCTGGAGTTTCGCCAGGAGGTAATCGGCGAGACCCGACTCGTTGGCGAGTCAATGGTGGCTGGGGGATACAACAATCTGGAGGTTTCGACAACGCATCGATTGCTCCGTTACGTGACGGATAGCTTGGTCGCCAACACCTCGGTCGTGTCTCTGGAGGTCTGGCTACGGGGCAGGGGCAGGGTTCGGATGGACGCCGCTCGAGCCCAAGCGGGGAGAGTCCAGATGGCCAGCGATCCTCCCTTAGGGGAGTGGACCGATATCACCATCGGATCGGGGAGCCCGGAGACCATTCAGATATCGCGGAGCGAGTGGTTCGAACGTGTACTCAGCCCGATCCGGGACGACAGCTATGTCTATCTGGAGCTGGCGCTACCCACGGTTCCTGACGAGCTCGCACCTGAGTGGGGGAACGCGGTCGGACTCCTACATGACGCTGACCGGGCATATGCCACAGGTGATGACGCCGCCGTCTTCGTGTACTTGCGGGGAGCCCTAGACGCTTTGCCCGGTGCCAAGAAGCGCATCGTGGAGGCTGTTGCCGACGAGTCCAAGCGAGAGGCGCTTGACGCCCTGCTGAAGCAAGCCGGCGTCTTCCTTCACCGTGGGCGCCACGTGGCTGAGACGGGAGAGCAAGCAGGCACTTTTTCCGTCGACCACAGCGATAGCGCCTTCGCCCTTGACCTGATGCGCGTACTCTTGTCCCACCTTTCGCTCTTGATTAGTTCCGAGCGCAGGCGGGCTTCGGTACAGCGGGACGATTCGTAGACCGTTGTGAGCGCTGGACTCTGTGGCGGATACGGCGATGGAGCTTGATCAAGTCCCGACTATCTGGTGGAGTCCCGACAACCCGGACGACCAACACGATGGTCACATCTCGCTACGGGCAGATGGGTCAGCCGAGATTGAACTATTCGGTGCCTTCGGGGATCCCCTGGTTGCGAGCCCCGAATCCGCGCCGTCCTTGTTGTACGGAGTCGGCGTAGACGGTGAGCGCTTCACCGCCCGTCGTTCTTTGCTCGCTGGATCCCGCAGTGGATTCCTCTCGGGATTCACGACCTCCAGATACAGGCCGCATTCGCTCATCGTAGGTAAGGCCCACGTAGACGAGGCGGTCGTCTACAACGTGGCGCGGCTAGAAGCGACCTACCTCCGAGACTGGTTGGCAAACTCTGGCTTGAGGCCGGAGATGCATACTTCGGTTGGAGAGGGGCGGGGTAATCTCGGCGTCAGGTATCAGCCTCCTGCCCCTCAGTCTGCTCACCTCTCTGCAGGGGCACAAGTGAGCACCTGGACCTCGCATCACCTGGAAAGCACCACCACGGGATACCTGCAGACGGAGGACGTGGCCCTGGAGGTCGAGTTGGCCGAGCCGCTACCGATTGACGAGCTGATCACCGCCTACGTGACGCCGCTTCTTGACCTCATCACCTTCGCCACCGGCCAAAGGAACTGGATTGACCGGCTGACCGTCCAGAGTCCAGCCCTCACGCGTGTAATCGACGGCAAGACCTTTCCAGTGCCGCTGCAGTTCCTCACGAGGTGGACCGGAAGCCCACCAGAGGATGCTGCACGGCTCATACCTTACGACATGAAGTTCGCGGCTTCCGAAGCTCCTGGAGGACTCCAGGCGACACTCCCTCGCTGGTTTGACCTCCACCAGGAACTCCGCATGGCCCTGGCTCCTTACCTCGGACTGTCCTATGCGCCGGCGCAATACATCGATCTGCAACTAGTCTCCATCTCCCTCGCGCTTGAGGCGTATCACCGAGCCGGGCACGGCACCACCCGGACGTCGCGGGCCCTGATGAGCAAGGACGAGTTCAGGGACTTCAAGGCGAAGGTTCTTGAGGCTTGTCCCACCCGGCTAGTGGGTACCATGGACCACAAGCTCGCCTACTTCAACGAGAAGCCACAGACGGACCGTCTCGCCGAGCTACTTGAGCGTGTCCAGGCGTCATTGCCGTGGATAGCGTCCTCCTTCCCTGACTTCGCAACCGACTTCATCGCTGCTCGGAACGGCAAGACCCACCCCGACCCTTCCAAGCGTCAGTTTTCGGCGGGGGAGATGGTCGACCTGACAAGAGTCGCCATCTACGTATTCGAAGCCAACCTCATGCTCGACGTGGGCTTTACGGCCGATAACTGTCAAGAGTTGCTCTCGCGCAATCGGAGCATCGCTCAATTCGTAGTCAACAGCGGGCGGCGTCAGGCCGATTAGCTACCGGTCCGTGCGAGCAAAGTCAACGAGATGGCCGGAGAGCGACGCAACAGAGATTCGACCTAGCAAACTGGACTGAGGTATGGATGAAAGAGGTGCGAGCGAGGCTGAAGGTCGCCGTGGACCCCCAAGTTCGGCCGAGATTGCATCTCTACCGTGGGTGTTCAGCCAGGTAGCGCCGCTGACCACGTCGGACTTCATCAGAGAAGCTCAGCGACGCGGTTTGGCCTTAGACGACTCGATACTGCGCGAGCTGTGGCGCCACCGGCTCCTCGTCCCGTTCGTTCGCGTCCATAGCCGCCGAGTCGCACCACCATCCAGGACCGTCATCTCACTACCAACCGAATGCGGCACTCGGGCTTCAGAGCTTCGGCGCGACCTCAAACTTGGTCGGGTGACCGACCCCGACACATCGGACTTCAACCGTCGTCACAAGTTTACGCCCCAGCCAGGAATGCGTCCGGGATGGTGGAACGGCCTTTTCTACTCCACCTATCAGCTTCTCGCCTTGCCCCAACTCCGTGTCAATCTAGCTAAGCGACGGCTCCGGATCAGAGACCGCCGGCCGGTGTCGTGGCTACCGAAGCCAGATGCTGCCCAAGTCCAGCAGGCAACCGATCTCCGCCAGCTTGCCCAGACTCTGACTGCTCTCGAAGCTCGCTACCTGCCAGTCATTGATCCCGAATGGATACACCTCCGCAACCTGTATCCACAGGAATGGCGAGATTACCGAGAAGGGTTTGACCCGGTAGCGATGGGTCAAGAGTTGGCTGTAACGGCAGAGACGGCATACGACCGCGCACAGCGGCTACTGATCGACGCTCACCATGCTGATCCCGTGGGAACGCGTTGGAGCCTCCTCATGCGACGGGCGCCCGAAGCCTCCCTGAACCAGCTTGAGGGAGTAGCCCTTCTAGCGTTCGACTACCGTACGGCAGCCGAAATCCTGCTTCGGTTTTATGAAGACCTCGTCGAGCGTGGAGTAGCCACACCACTGCCCGAAGTGCCCAGAATGGCCTGGCACCCGCTGCAGGAGCGCTTGAGCTACCGACAGGACACGCTCGACCAGAACCTGATGGATCTTGGAATCTCTCCGCACCCAAGGGTGATTTTGGCAGTCGAAGGGGAGGCAGAGGCGGACCATGCCCCTCGCGTCTGGCGAGCACTCGGATATCCGCCGGCCCCGGAACTAGTGCGCGTACTAAAGCTAGGCGGGGTGACGCGCGACTTGGAAAAAGTAGCTGCCGTAGCTGTTGCTCCGCTGGTCGGCGATCGTATGGAGGGGCAGGGCGCGTGGTGGCTAATCAAACCGCCGACGAGACTTATGGTCGCGGTGGATCCCGAGGGCCCCTACTTTGGCACGCTTGAGAAGATAGCAGCCACACGGAAAAAGATTTTGGACGAAATCAGGAGCGTGTTGCGGGCACAAGGCGTCACCACGGCGGCCTCCGCCGAGCTGGACGAACTGGTCGAGCTCCGGACGTGGTCAGAGTCCTGTTATGAGTTCGAGCACTTTACCGATGTTGAGCTAGCCGAGGGGATCATGGCCGTCCACGAGACCATCGACGGCTTGAGCAAGAGTGACCTCACACAGTTGCTGGGCGAAACGCGCCGCCTCCGGAAAGACATCAAGGGGGTGTGGAGCCGCTGGGAATATAAAGTCAGCAAGACAAAACTTGCGGAAGCCCTGTGGCCGATCCTGGAGACAAAGGTTGAACAGGCACAGAAGGGGGCGCCGGAACCAGCTATCTCCGCTGTCATACGCAGCGCCTACGGTGTCGCACAGCGGTGGAGATATCACCCGTTCGTGCTTCGCGAGCAGGATGACTAGAGCTGGGCTAGTGTGGGCGTGTGGTTCGCCCACTTGGCACCTGCTGGGGTCACCACGACCCGGCACGGTTACAAGGATGCGGTTCCTCGACGTTGAACCCGCCAATCCTTAGGATGACCGAAGGTGGCGGATGAGGTTTTGGGCACCCACTGGGGCGCTGGCGGCCGTAGACGCGCGGCCGTGAAGTGGGTGTGGCGAGGGCCAGAGGGTGGTCAGCCGAGGTCGGATTAGGCGGGCTGCGAATCGGCGGAGTTGGGTCCCGTTGGCGACGAGCAGTTCGAGGGCGGTCGGGGTCGGCGCCTGGATTCCCGGCAGGGAGGTGGCGGGTTGCTCTCGGCCGACTCCACGCGGCTGGGGTGAGGGGCGGCTGGGATCCGACTGCCCGACCAGCAGGGTGAGGTTGGCCACCGCCGCGCTTCTAGGCACTACACGCCCGGGGCGGCTTTGCCAAATTGGCCCATCTCTTCGCGCTTTTCGCCAATCCCACGCCCACCTGCTGCGGAAGTCGGGACTCAGATCAGACCGAGATGAGTGGGTAACGGCAGGGGGGAGCGTCTGAAGCAGATAGCAGGAGTGCCTCTCTGACTTGGAAAAGGGGGGTTGTCACACGCCCATCGAGCCCAAGCAGGAGGCACCCGTAGAGTGAAGCGTGGCGCATCCGTCCCGACGGTTCACCGAGGCGCCGACGACCCGACCCTGACCGGCCATGCCGGGCTGCTGCTGGTGCGGGACCTGAACTCGAAGCTGCGTCTGGTGGCGCGGCTGGACGCCGCCGTAGAGGGGGTGGGGCAGTTCAAGCAGCGGCGGCGGGGGCTGAGCGGAGGGGAGCTGCTGGTGAGCTTGGCAGAGTCGATCCTGGCGGGAGGCAGCCACCTGGCCCACCTTGACCCCCTGCGCGAGGATGAGGCTGGGCGGGTGCTGCGAGCGGTGGCGGAGGTGCCCGCTCCGGAGACCGCCAGCCAGCTGCTGCCGCGGTTCACCCAGCGCCATTGCCAGGCGGTGGTGGCCGAGCTGGCCGGGGCGGGGGTGGAGGTGGTGCGCCGCCCGGCTGGGATGGACCTCGCGGCGGCCCTGCGGGGGGCAGTGGGCGTCATCGCGGGCTCGGAGCCCTACACGGAGGCGGTGT
>DAHVDN010000004.1 GCA_027313505.1 Candidatus Dormiibacterota bacterium | reverse complement strand
CAAGCGAGCCCCGGATTCTGCTGCGACCGTTGGAACCACTTCGCGCGGGCTGCCGCGCCGAATAACGAGCGCGGAGTTACGGCGCCGGAGGTCCGAGTCCAGCGAGGCCAGCGCTTCGAGAAGGTAGGCGACCCGGCTCGCTCCGGTGTCAGGTCGCTTAAGGATCGCCGGATCCAGGACGAAGAGTCCGATCACGGGCCGACCGCCCTCGCCCGCTTTGGCGAGAGCCCGGTGATCGGACAGCCGCAGGTCGCCCCGGAACCAGTGGATCGCGGGCTCCATCGGACTCAGCCCGGACTTGGGCTTCGGCGGTACCGCGTTCCGCCGGGGCGAGTGCCGTCGACCAGAGACGTGCCTTGGGCCCCTCCGGCAGGGCCCTGGCAGGTGCCGCGGGGAGCCCGATTCCTTGCGGAGGGCGCAGGACTGTGACCGGTCGTCAAGACAATAGGTAGGCCGCGCGAGCAGGCCCGAGCGCCAGACAGCCGTCGGCCCAGATGTGCCCGACCAGGCTCAGGGGGCCAACTCCTCGGTGGCGCCGAGCGCCGTGGCCAGCACCGGAGTGGAACTCCGTCAGGTGCCGGAACAGCCTCACAGCTTCCTCAGGAACCTCAGGGCGAAGGCAGCAAATACCAGGACGATCCCAGTATTGACGAGCAACCGCTCCCAGAAGCGATTCCTGAAGAACAACAGATCCACCCCGACAACGACGACCACCAGCAGGACGATGTAGGGGGCGATGGGCACTTTTCTCAAAACTCCGTCATCCGCACTAACGTGCCGACCCGACTGAGGTCAAACCGAAGGCACGAGACAGACACCGCTCCTTCGGCGCTGGAAATTGTTGTATCACTGTGGCAGCGGTGGTGACCGGTATGAATATAGAGGTCGCTGGCGGCCCCCGCCTGAACAAGGACGAAATCGCCCCGGGAATGCTGGAGACTCCATTCGTTGAGAGGATGGGGAGTATGACAAGCACGACCAGGTACCCGCAGGAGCTGCGGGAGCGGGCGGTGAGGCTGGTCCTGGAGCACAAAGGGGAGTACCCATCGGAGTGGGCAGCTATTGGTTCGATCTCGGTGAAGTTGGGGATGACCAGGGAGACGCTGCGGAGGTGGGTGCGTCGGGCCCAGGTTGACGGGGGCTTGCTATCTGGGGTGACGACGACGGAGCGGGAGCGGATCCGGGAGCTGTTCGCCAGGTCTATCACGGCGCCCGTGCGCATGCTCCGGGCCTGACCAGCGGCTGGACCCTCGCGCCATGAGGCGACCTCCAACTCCCAACCTGACGTGGCAAATCCAGCGCATCGTGAACCGTAGCTGTGAACCACGGGTTGTCAGCGAATCAGGCCCGTCGCCGACCGGTCCACCTAACTGCGCAAGGCCTCAAGTGGCCCGCCGCGGCAAGCTGTTGGTTTGGCCGCGCCCTCGTAGCTGAGAACTGCGTCCAGCAGGTGAGAGATCCGGTCGGGCAGCCCCGAAGCCACCCTGTAATACACCCAGATTCCTTCACGGTAGGACTCGACCAAGCCGACCGCCTTGAGTTTGGCCATGTGATGGGAGACTGTGGGTTGGGTCAGATGAAGCGCAGCGGTGAAATCGCACACGCAGATCGGCTCAGCCGTCCGACTGAGGGCGCCGAGTATCGAGAGACGAGCGGGATCCGACAGTACTTTGAGGAGCCGAGCGCGCTCGGCCGTGGGTCCCCGATCGACTTCCAACTGAACCTCACGGCATGTGCCTCGGGTACGAGCGGCGGCTGAATCGGGGACCACGTACCGATTGTAGCCAAGACATTGACAGGAGTCTATGGTTTTGGATATGGTCAAGACCCATCGAGAGTGATCGATGGCTTGTGGAACGGGGCATCTGGGAGCGGACGATCTATGTCTTCCTCCGATCTGACCGCTGCATACCTAGCCGTGCCGTGCCCCCGGAGCCAATTCCTGGCCGCTTTGATGCCGGCGCCGCCGCGTGGGTGAAAAGGCTGGGTACCGATGTCCGCGCAGTTGAGCCTTTGGCGCCAGGGCGAACGAGACGAGAGATTTCTTCGCTTGGTGCGCGAGTGGGGCGCGCCTGGTCTCGGAGTTCGACGGCGGGAGTCTTCAGTTGGCTGCACGTCGGGAGCAGCAATTGGCACGCTGCCTCCTCGCAGAATATCTGGGCAGTGCCTTTCTGGCTGCCACCGTGGTCGGCTCAGGAATTGCCGCGCAACGGCTTTCGCCCGGAAATATCGGTCTGGACCTGGCGGAAGACGCGGCGGCCACAGGCGCTGGGTTGTTCACCATAATTCTCATGTTTGCCCCGATATCGGGAGCGCATCTCAACGAGGTGGTGTCCCTGGTGGATGCGGCCCTGGGCGGGAGCCGCTGGGCGGCCGCTGGCGACTCCACGGTGGTGCAGACGGCGGGTTGCTGCTGCGGCGTGGTCGCGGCCAATCTGATGTTCGGTCGATCCGCGGTGACGATCTCGCCAAGGCACGGGCTTCTGGCCCTCACTTCCTTTCGGAGATCGTCGCGAAGCTCGGCCTCATGCTCGTGACCTTCAGTCTCTCCAGAACCGGCAGGGGTCGGTTGGTTGCTCCGGCGGTCGGTGCCTACATCGCGGCTGCCTACCTATTCACCAGCTCGACCAGCCTGGCAAACCCTGCGATCACGGTCCGGCGTATGCGCTCCGACACCTTCGCAGGTATGGCCCTGGGTTCGGTTCCAAGTTTTGTAGGAGCCCAATCGGTTGGGAGTCTGCTGGCCATCGGCCTAGCGGTGTTGTTGTATCCCGGGCAGGTCTCGCCGGCGACTGACCAGCGGTACCCACCAGACGAGCCGCCAGCTCGCCGTGGAGCCAGAGTGCTGGGGCCCGAAATGACTGCGAGCGGTCTGCAGGTTGCCGGCGCTGACCACAAGCCGTGGTCGTGACCGGCTCGCTCCAGGAGGTGCCCTTGTGGAAATTGTGATCGTTGGCGGAAGCGACGCAGGGATAAGTGCCGGCCTGCGAGCGCGAGAGCTGGATCGGAACGCGAGGGTCACCGTGGTGGTGGCCGATGGCTATCCAAACTTCTCCATCTGCGGTATCCCATACCTCATATCCGGCGCCGTGGAGCGGGCGGAACGGCTGGCTCACCGGAGCGTCGCGGAGCTCGAGTCAGAGGGTATAACCCTGCGCCTCAGGACCCGGGTGAGTAGGATCGACGCCGCCGCCCGCCTTGTCCGGGCGATAGATCAAAGGGGCACTGATTCGGTGCTGCGATACGACTCCCTGGTGGTGGGCACGGGGGCGACTCCCGTTCTACCGCCGATCGCGGGGCTGAGGGGGCCGGACGCCCTTGGCCAAAGCCACGGGGTCCATCTGCTTCACACCATGGACGATGCGTTGGCGGTCATGCACAGTTTGCAGACCGACCGGCCGGAGCGGGCGGTGATCGTGGGGGCTGGATACATCGGGGTCGAGATGGCGGAGGCGCTCACCGAGAGGGGACTGGAGGTCACCCAGGTGGAGCAGCTTTCGGAGGTCTTGCCCTCCGTCGATGTCGAGTTGGGCGGCCTGATACACCGCGCCCTCTCCGACAGGGGGGTCAACGTCCGGTGCGGCACGACTGTCACCGACATTTGCCAAGCCGCATCGCCTGGCGCCGCCAGGCTCGAGGTCCGAGTCACCAGTGAAAAGGGACCCGATGTCATCGGTGCCGATATCGTCCTGGTGGTATCTGGCGTACGACCTGAATCCCGCCTCGCAGCCGCTGCCGGGGCGGAGCTCGATCCCCGGGGAGCGATCCTCGTGGATAGGCAGATGCGGACCTCCCTACCGGCCGTTTTCGCCGGTGGGGATTGCGTCACCACTCACCATCGGCTTCTGGGGACCACCTACCTGCCGCTCGGGACCACAGCTCATAAACAGGGCCGAGTGGCTGGGGAGAATGCTCTCGGAGCCAGCCGTGAGTTTGAGGGCAGCCTCGGAACTCAGGTGGTCAAGATCTTCGAGATGGCTGTGGCGCGGACCGGAATCCGGGACAAGGAAGCGCAGGCCGTCGGCCTCGACCCCGAAGCCGTAGCCCTCGAAGTTGATGATCACAAGGCATATTTCCCCGGCAGCCGTCGCCTTTCGATCCGTCTCACCGGAGATCGCGGATCCGGTCGACTGCTCGGAGTCCAGCTGTTCGGGCACCGTCACTCGGAGGTAGCCAAGCGCATCGACACCGCCGCGGTGGCGATCTTTCACGACATGACAGTGGATGGACTCAGCGACCTTGACCTGTCCTACACTCCGCCATTGGGCAGCCCCTGGGATGCCCTTCAGACTGCCGCACAGCTGTGGGTCCGCACCGTCCGCCGGCCCTGGGCCATTTGATCACTGTTCCGTCGGGAGGCACAAAGCGAGGCCGCTGCGGTCGAGGGGGCTGACCGCGAACCTGCCGTCCCATGCTGTTGATGTCAGCGCTGACGCCGTGCGCCGTCGGGTGCAGGTCTGGCTGGAGCTGGGGGGAGCCGAGTTCCGGTCGAATATCCCCTTGGCATTTGAACGAGCATCTTGCCCAGATTGGTCCCGCTCAGCATCCCCATGAACGCCTCCGGCATATTCTCGATGCCATCTACTACTGTTTCATCCAACTGAACGGAGCCGGTGGCAATCGCCGAGCCGATTTCGCTGAGGAAGGCCTCGTGCCGATGCTGATGGTCACCGACCAAGAAGCCCTCAAGGCGGAGACGCTTTCCGATCATCAGAGGCAGATTCGAGGGCCCGGGGACGGGATGGGTCGCGTTGTACTGCGAGATGGCCCCACAAAGGGCTACGCGTCCGTGAGGACGCATGGCCGAGATAGCAGCTTGGAGGTGGTCGCCCCCGACATTGTCGAAGTAAACATCGATGCCGGCCTCACCGGCGGCCTCTCCCAGCAGTGCTCCCACCTCACCCCGGTGATAGTTGAAGGCGGCGTCGAACCCCAGCGCCGACCGCAGGTGGTCGACCTTGGCGTCGGAGCCGGCGCTGCCAATCACCCGCTCGGCCCCGCGGAGTCTGGCGATCTGGCCGACCATGCCCCCAACGGCCCCGGCGGCCGCTGACACGAAGACCACATCTCCTCTCTGAAACCCGGCAACGTCCAGGAGTCCCACATAGGCGGTGAGTCCAGTCATCCCAAGGGCTCCAAGGTAGGCCGAGATGGGGATGCCCGCAAGCGGGTCGATGCGGTGGAAGCTCTTCTCGTCTCCGACCGCATACTCGCGCCAGCCCATGTTGTGAACGACTGTGTCCCCAGGCCGCAGGCCGGCCGCGTCGGGGGCTGAGACCACCTCCCCGACCGCGCTTCCATCCATCGGCTGGTTCAGTGCGAATGGCGGGACGTAGGAGGGAGAGTCATTCATTCGCCCACGCATGTACGGGTCGACCGAAAGGAACAGGTTGCGAACCAGCAGCTCAGCTGGTCCGGCTGTGACCGTCACCTTGACCAAGCTGAAGTCGTCCGGCGTGGGTGTTCCGCTAGGTCGCCTCTCCAGGTGAATCTCTCGGCTCTCGACTGTTTCGCCCACGAGTCCAATTCTGGACCCCACGGGCTTTCCCTGTCGGGAGCCACTACCTGGGCCGGTCCTCCCTGGCCGGTTGCCAATCCAGTCAAGAATGTCTTCCCTCCTGCCAAAGCTCTGGGGGCGGGTTGGTCCCGGAGTTCTGACGATCTTGGCCCTGGCGAGGCAGCTATGATCCACAGGAGCTGGCCAATACCTCCACTGGTTGGGGCGGGCTTGAACCGATTGCACAGGAGGGTCGCCCCAATCGCGGAGTCGATGATCGAAGGGGTTCCGGTAGAGGCGCCCGATCAGCCGCGTATCGTAGCGCCAAGTTGGGCGGCGCTGGGCACCCGCCCGATGCGCACGGTAAGGGGGTTGGTCGCGGACTACCTCAGCCTCACGAAGCCGGGGGTCATGAGTCTCCTGCTGGTGACCGAGTTCTTGTCCATGGTTACGGCTGCTCGCGGATTTCCCGGGTGGGGGTTAAGCGTGGCCGCCGTGGGGGGGGGTGCGCTCGCGTCTGGTGGAGCCTCGGCGATCAACTGCTGGTTCGATCGCGACATCGACGCGGTGATGGGTCGGACGAGAAACCGGCCTGTGCCCTCGGGCAGGATCTCCGCGACCAGCGCGATCTCCTTTGGCGTCGCTCTAACAGCTTTGGCCTTCTTGACATTTTTCTTTCTCGTGAACCCCCTTTCCGCCCTCCTGTCGCTCGCCGGAGGCGCCTTTTACGTGTTCATCTACACCTTTTGGCTGAAGCGCGCCACCAAAGAAAACATCGTGATCGGCGGCGCGGCGGGCGCGGTGCCCCCATTGGTCGGCTTTGCGGCAGTCACCCACAGTGTGGGGCCGATAGGGTTGGCTCTCTTTGTACTGGTATTCCTTTGGACACCGCCTCACTTCTGGGCGCTCTCCCTGATCTTGAAGCGGGATTACCAGTCGGTGGCGGTGCCGATGAGGCCAGTGGTGGTGGGAATTCGCCGCACCAAGACCGCCATTGTGGGTTACTCGGCCTTGATGACACTGTCCAGTTGCTCCCTGGCGATTTGGCTAGGCCCAACTCAGCTCATCGTGTCCCTAGGGTTGGGCGTGCCTTTCTTGTTGCTCAGCTGTGGTGTCCTCTTGGAGCGTGAGGGCATCCGCCGAGCCCGTTTGCTCTTCCTGTCTTCAATCGCCTACCTGTTCCTCTTCTTCCTCGGGACCGCTCTGGTGGCCGTGACAGCACACTGAGGTGCCCTTCGGCGCCCTTCTCCCGGCGCCTTGGAGCCTTGGGCGGCGGATTGGAACATTCAGAGCCCGACTAGACTTACCGAATTGGGAACCCAACTCGCCGAACTGCTTCCCGGGCTTGGATATCTTGGCCAGGATGAGATCAGGACCCTGGAGCGCGCCTACGAAATAGCGGAGCGCGCCCATCAGGGGCAGATGAGGCTCTCCGGCGAGCCTTACATCACCCACCCGTTGGCGGTGGTCGCTCTGCTGGCGGAGATGCGACTGGACCAGGATGCGCTGGCGGCCGCGTTGCTCCACGACGTTGTGGAGGACACCACGGTCACCTCGGATGAGATTCGCCAGGAGTTTGGCGAGACGGTGGAGAAGCTGGTGGCCGGGGTCACCAAGCTGGGTCGCATCAAACTGCATTCTCAGGCTCAGGTTCAGGCCGAAAACATTCGCAAGATGCTGATCGCCATGGCGGAGGACCTCAGGGTGGTCTTGATCAAGCTTGCGGACCGGCTGCACAACATGCGCACCATCTCCGCGCTGCCGGTGGATCGGCAGCGGCGCATTGCCCAAGAGACGGCCGACATTTACGCCCCGCTGGCTCACCGCCTTGGGATGTGGCAGATGAAGGCCGAACTGGAGGACCTCTCCTTCTCGGTCCTGGACCACGAGAACTACGAGCGAGTTCGAGCGGAGATCCTTTCCCAGCGTCGGCAGCGGGAGACAGCCCTGGAGCAGGCTCGGGCGCGCCTGGGCTCGGAGCTGGAACTGGCAGGAATCCGAGCGGAGGTGGCCGGACGGCCCAAGAACATAACCAGCGTCTTTCGCAAGATGCAGCAGGGTGGCAGGTCGATTGGTGAGATATATGACCTGGTGGCGCTGCGGGTGATCTGTGAGGACATCCGCGGCTGCTACGGAGCGCTGGGGGTGGTGCACTCCCTCTGGAAGCCGATCCCGGGCCGGTTCAAGGACTACATCGCCATGCCCAAGGGGAATGGGTATCAATCGCTCCACACCACCGTCGTCGGGGAGGGGGCGGAACCGGTCGAGATCCAGATCCGCACCGCCGAGATGCATCGGACCGCCGAGGAGGGGATCGCGGCGCACTGGCACTACAAGGAGGGAACTCAGGCGAACCAGCGGCTGGACCAGGGGTTCGGCTGGCTGCGGTCGCTCCTGGAGTGGCAGAAGGAGCTACTGGACGCGGAGCGCTTTGTGGAGCACGTCCGCCTGGACGTCTTTCAAGATGAGGTATTCGTCTTCACCCCCAAGGGGGACGTCCTGTCGCTCCCGTCGGGCGCTACCGCCATCGACTTCGCCTACCGGATCCACACCGACGTCGGACACCGCTGCCTGGGGGCGAAGATCAATTCCAGGATGGTGCCACTGGACTACCGGCTCCAGAACGGCGACATCGTGGAGATCCTGACCACCAAGTCGGAGCGACATGGCCCGAGCCGGGACTGGCTGAACTTCGCCAAGACCAGCAGCGCCAGAGAAAAGATCCGGCAATGGTTCAAGAGAGAGCGTCGTGAGGAAAACGTCGCCAGGGGCCGCGAGCTTCTGGACCGTGAGCTCCGCCGGATGCGGGGACTCCAGCTGGCGTCGATCCCAGCCCCCCGGCTCCAGGAGCTCGCGAAGGAGTTCAGAACCCCGGATCTGATCGACTTCTTCGCGGCGGTCGGTTACGGGGAGATAGCCGCTCGGACGGTGGTCCTGCGCTGGGCGGCCGGCGAGGAGGACGCGGCACCGCCCAGGACTCCCGGAACTTCGATTCCCCTGGTCTCTCGACCGACCCCGAGCGGGGGGGTCAAGGTTGCCGGGCTGGGGGATCTGCTGACCAACATCGCCCGGTGCTGCAAGCCGGTCCCGGGTGAGCCGATCCGGGGATACGTCACCCGGGGGCGGGGAGTCACGGTGCACCGCGATGAGTGCGTCAACATTCGGCACGCCGGGGATCCCCGCCGCATAGTGGAGGTGGAGTGGGACGAGGACAGCCGCCAAGTCTATCCGGTTCGCCTTAGGATTGAGGGGAGGGATCGCACCGGTCTGCTGCGGGACGTCGCCACCGCCATCGCGGAGAGCAAGGTCAATCTCAGCGGGGCAGCAGTCGAGGTGGAGGGTGACCACAGCGCGGTGATCTCGACAGTGGTCGAGGTGGCGAGCCTTACCGAGTTGAGCCGCCTCTTGGAGCGACTTGAGGGCATTCGCGACGTGCAGCAGGTGATGCGAGAGGTCGGCTGACCTCCAGCTGGCCTCGACGCTTAAACTGCCTGGGAAGTGCCTGGGATCTCACGCCCGCGCGGAACCGACGATCTGCTACCGGAGCGGCTGGCGGCTATTGAGCACGCGGTGACAGTCGGGATGGCGCTGGCCGCTGAGTATGGCTATCGCCGGCTGGAGACTCCCATCTTTGAGTCCACCGACCTGTTCGTTCGCGGGGTAGGTGACACCACAGATGTGGTGAACCGCGAGATGTACACCTTCGCGGACAGGGGTGGTCGATCCCTGACCCTGCGGCCTGAGGGGACTGCGTCGACGGTCAGGGCCTTTTGGGAGTCGGAGCTGCGCCAGGAGTCCCTCCCCGTACGGCTTAGCTATGCCGGGCCGATGTTTCGCTACGATCGTCCCGGGCGCGGTCGATACCGCCAGTTCCACCAATTCGGGGTGGAGGTGCTGGGTGAGGATGAGCCGGAGCTTGACGCCGAGGTGATCGCCGTCGCTTGGCGGTGGCTCAGGCAGCTGGGTGTGAGAGGGACCAGCCTGCAGCTGAACAGCATCGGTGACGCCGAATGTCGGCCCCGATACCGCCAGGCGCTGCTGGACTACTTTGAGCCCCACCTGGCCCAGATGGATCAGTTGGACCAGGAGCGGCTTAGGCGCAATCCGCTGCGCATTCTGGACAGCAAGGAGTTGGACAGTGCCTCGCTGCTGGACGCAGCTCCCAAGACCACTGACTTTCTCTGCGACGACTGTCGATCGGCCTTTGAGCGAGTGCTCACAGCGCTCGAGGCCTACGGGATCGAGTATCAGCTCAATCCGCTCTTGGTGAGAGGGCTGGACTATTACGCCAGGACCACCTTTGAGGTCTGGCACGAGGACCTCAAGGGTGCTCAGAACTCCCTCTTCGGGGGCGGACGGTACGACGGACTGTCTCAGTTGCTGGGTTATCCAGCGTGTCCCGGAGTGGGCTTCGCAGCGGGGCTGGAGCGGGTCGTGTTGCTCTCTCCGCCGCTGCAGGCGCAGCCCAAGCCCAAGGTGTGGGTCATCGCCGCCCAGCCGATGGCCGCAAAGGTGGTGATCGAGACTGCAGAACTGCTTCGGAGGGGAGGCAGGAGGGTCGTTGCCGACCCGGGGCGGAGGAGTCTCAAGGCGAAGATGCGCAGCGCCGAGCGCGCTGGGGCAGATCTGGTTGCTCTGGTGGGCGAGGACGAGCTCGCCAGGGGGATTGTCGCCGTGCGCAGGCTTTGCGACGGCACCCAGGTGGAGAGTGCGCTCGACGGCATCGAGTCCACCCTGGCGTCCCTTTTGACCGTGTCCCAGTGATCGGTGGAGGTGGGTTTTGAGAGGAAGGCGAATGTGCGGCACCGTTGGGACCGCGGACCAGGGCCAACCGGTTGTCGTGGCCGGTTGGGTCAACCATCGGCGCGATCACGGTGGGCTGACCTTCATCGACCTGCGCGATCACACGGGGGTGGTGCAACTGGTCTTCAACCCAGCCAAGTCTCCAACAGCCCAGGCGGTTGCGGAGCGCAGCCGGCTGGAGTGGGTCCTTAGGGTAGAGGGCACAGTCGGGCTGAGACCAGAGGGTAGCGAGAATCCAAACCTTCCCACTGGTGCCATTGAGATCGCGGTGGACAACTGCGAGGTGCTGAGCCAGTCGGAGGCGATCCCTCTGGGCATCTCCGACGACAGCACGGCAGACGAGCGCGTCCGGCTTCAGTACCGCTACCTGGACCTCAGGCGACCCCGGATGCAGCGCAATTTGCGGGCCCGCCATCGCTTCATCAAGGCCCTTAGAGATGCTGCCGACGAGATGGATTTCGTGGAGATCGAGACTCCTACCTTGATCCCCAGCACACCGGAAGGAGCTCGCGATTTCATGGTTCCCAGCCGGCTTTGGCCGGGCCATGTCTGGGCCCTCCCTCAGTCACCGCAGATCTACAAGCAGCTCTCCATGGTGGGTGGGTTCGACCGCTATTTCCAGATCGCCAGGTGCTGGCGGGACGAGGACCTGCGTGCCGATCGTCAATTTGAGTTCACCCAGTTGGATCTTGAGATGTCGTTCGTGGATGAGGAGGAGATCTATGAGGTCCTGGAGACGATGATCTCCAGGGCATTTGAGGCGGCGTTCGGGACAGCCGTGCCCATCCCCTGGCCCCGGCTGCCATACAAAGAGGCCATGGTCCGATATGGATCGGATAAACCAGATACCCGATTCGGCCACGAGCTTCAAGATGTCTCCGGACTTTTCTCCACCTCAAAGTTCCGGGTTTTCGAGGGAGCGATCTCCAGCGGGGGGTCGGTCATGGCGCTCAGGGTCCCCGGAGGCGCTGAGCTGAAAAGGGGTGAGCTCGAGGGAGAGTGGCTGCAGGTGGCCCGCACCTATGGCGCTCCGGGACTGGCCTACATGTGGCGCCGGGCCGGGGCATTCGAGGGGGCCATCGCCAAGTTCATCAGCGAGGCCGAGCAGGCTGCCCTCACCACCCAGCTGGGGCTGGCCGACGGTGACCTCGTCTGCTTCACCGCCGGGCCAACAAGGGTAGCCGCGACCGCTATGGGAGCGGTTCGGCTGCACGCGGCCCGTCGCTTCTCGTGGATACCCGAGAACCGGTTCAACTTTCTTTGGGTGACGGAGTTTCCTCTGTTCGAGAAGGATGCTGCCACGGGGAAAATTGGCGCCGTCCACCACCCCTTCACCCAGCCCCATCCCGACGACTGGTCGCTTGTGGGCACCGACCCGGAGAGGGTCAGGTCTCGGGCCTACGACATCGTCTGTAACGGCGTTGAGCTCGGCAGCGGCTCGCTGCGGATCACCAGGCCGGACCAGCAGGCAGCGATATTTGAGGCCCTGGGGTTGAGCCCTGAGGAGGCGGAGCGGAAGTTTGGATTTTTGATAAGTGCCTTCCGATACGGCCCGCCCCCGCACGGTGGATTCGCCGCCGGCATTGACCGGATCGTGATGCTCGGGGTGGGGGAGAGCTCCATCCGCGAGGTGATCGCCTTCCCCAAGACCCAGACCGGTGGCGACCCCATGACCGGGTCCCCAACTCCGGTTTCCACGGAGCAGCTGACTGAAGTCGGGCTCAGACTCGGCCCGAGGGCGTTGCCTGGGAATCCGGCCGGGGTTGGCGACCGTGGTGCGTGATAGGGTTGGAGGCAGTCTGGGACCCCGCCGTTTGCCAGTACCCGACCCTAGTGATGTTTTTTCGGGAGCGCCAACAAAGCGGTCGGCCCACGGGCCTTCTCGAGAGGAAGTGGAAAGCCGCGTGAGGCGCACCCACTTGGGTAGTCAGGGATCGGATCCGGGCCGGCGGGTGCTCCCAGACCCGATCGCCGGTTTGAATTGGGAGTCCAAAGGGCAAGTACTGCAGTGATGAGTTCACGTACCTTCGCCCAAACCGAGCTTCGGATCCCGGCGGATCCGAACTACATCGTCGTCGCCAAGCGCACCGCCGCCGGGATGGCCAGCGTGGCCGGCCTTGGGGTGGAGGCGCTAGATGAGCTGAACATCGCGATCGCCGAGGCCTGTGAGCACACCATCAGCTCCGCTCTGGCCGCTGGCTTCGCGGACGCCAAGGTGAGGATTAATTTCAGGGTCCAGGAGGACGCGCTGCGCGTGGACGTGCGTCTCCTCACCGGGCGTTCGGAGGCGGTGGAGCGGCCAGCGCCCAAGGTCGCGGTAAGCCCAGTCGCCGAGCGCGAGGCGTTGGATATGGCGATTCAGATGCTGCGTTGCTTCGCCGACGACGTCGACTTCCAGGCGGTGGGAGGTGGGCTAATGCACGTTCGTCTGGCCAAGTACCGCTGGCGGTGACCGAGGCGGGGTTCCGGCCCACCCCGACTTCCAGCAGGTTCGACCGCAAGCTTCAGCACCGACTGTTCGACGAGTACCGACTCACTCGGGACAAGGGAGTGCGGGAGCAGCTGGTGGAACAGTACACGGCGCTGGTGCGTTCGCTGGCGCGCCGGTTCGCAGGCCGAGGGGAGCCCCTGGAGGACCTGGAGCAGGTGGGGTACCTCGGGCTGATCGCAGCAATTGACCGCTTCGAGCCGGACATGGGGCTGGAATTCACCACCTTCGCAACTCCGACCATCTTGGGCGAGATCAAGCGCTACTTCCGAGACAAAAGCTGGGCGGTTCGGGTGCCCCGGCGGCTGCAGGAGACCTACAGCAGGGTGACCCGCATCCAGCAGGACTTGGGCCAGCGCTTGGGACGGAGTCCAACCGTGCCCGAGATCGCAACGGAGTTGGGGCTGGAACCTGACGATGTGCTTCAGGCGCTTGAGGCTGGGCCGGCTCACCGCGCGGTCTCGCTTGATGCACCTGCGCCCGGACAGGATGAGGCCGGCGAGATGGGGGATCGCATCGGCTTTGAAGACGAAAATCTGAACCGGATCGAGCTAAGGGATGTGCTCGGATCTGCGATGCAACATCTGACTCCGAGAGAGCAGGAGATCATGATCCTGCGGTTCGTGGAGGAGCTGCCTCAGACTGAGGTGGCGCGGAGGCTGGGGATCAGCCAGATGCACGTGAGCCGCCTGCAACGCGCCGCCCTGGAGCAGCTCAAAAAGGAACTGCCAGAGTAAATCGGCCAGTCCGCGGCAGTCCCCTCACCCGGGTGACTGGTAGAATCCGGCAGACCTCCCTGGAGCTGTTGCACATTGCTAAGTGATCAGATTCGCGCGCACTTCCTGGACTTCTTCCAGCAGCAGGGCCATCTCTTGGTGCCGAGCGCTCCGCTGGTACCCAGGGACGATCCCAGTCTGCTCTTGGTGAGCGCCGGGATGGTGCCGTTTAAGCCATTCTTCTTGGGTCTGCGCGAGCCCCCGCAGAATCGGCTGACCTCCTGTCAGAAGGCTTTCCGGACAGTTGACATCGAGGAGGTCGGCAACAGCCCGCACCACGACACTTTCTTTGAGATGCTGGGTAACTTCAGCTTCGGCTCCTACTTCAAGGAGGAGGCGATCCAGTTTGCCTTCACTTTGCTGACCGGTGGCTTTGGACTCGACCCCACCCGATTGCATCCGAGTGTCCACCCCAGCGACGAGGCGTCCATCGCCATCTGGCAAAAGATTGCCGGTATCCCCGCCAGCGGTGTGGTGCGGATGGAAGACAACTTCTGGCAGGCGGGGCCGGTCGGCCCATGTGGAGTTGATAGCGAGATCTACTACGACCTGGGGCCGGAATTCGGAGCAGGGGCGCAGGAGCGTCCCGGTAACGGCCGCCGGTTTCTGGAGATCTGGAACCTCGTGTTCATGGACGGTGAGCAGCTTGAGGACGGCACGGTCAGACCGCTCACCCGTGTCGGGGTGGACACCGGCATGGGGCTGGAAAGGATCGCGATGGTGCTTCAGGGCAAGCGAACTATCTTTGACACCGACCTCTTTCATCCGATCCTGGCCGACTTCGATGCCAGAGCCCAGCCGCCGGCAGAGCTTAGCGGGGATCAACGGCTGAGGCACCTGCGAATTCTGGCCGACCATACAAGGGGCGCCTGCTGCCTCATTGCTGACGGAGTTATCCCCTCCAACGAGGGGAGGGGATACATTCTGAGGCGGATCCTTAGGCGCGCTATGGTGAGCGCTCAAAGCCTGGAGGTGGCTGGGGGCCTGATGCCGGCGGTGGCGGTGGTGGGTCAGGTCCTGGGGCGTCAGTACCCGAATCTCCTTGAACAGTCAGGGGTGATCGCGGACATATTCGGCCAGGAAGAGGACCGGTTCGGCGAGGCGGTAGCTCGCGGACTGGGTCGCTTCCAGGAGATCGCAAAGGGAGCGACCTCCGGAATCTCCGGCGACGACGCCTTTTTACTTCATGACACCTTCGGCTTTCCCCTCGAGCTCACCCTGGACCTGGCTGGGGCTCTTGGTCTCAAGGTGGATCGCAAACGCTTCGAAGAGCTGCTTTCCGCGCAGCGCGACCGGGCCAGGTCAAGCCGGTCCCGGGGCCAGCAGGAGTCGGTCCAGATGGGCGTTCCTCGGAACAGCTTCTGCGGCTACGACCGGCTGGAGGTTGAGACCGAAGTCCTGGCTCTTCTGAGAGAGGGGGTGCAGGTTGCGAGCTGCGCGGCTGGGTCCGAGGTCCAGGTGGTGTTGGCCCAGAATCCGTTCTACTCCGAAGGGGGTGGGCAGGTAGGGGATCGAGGAGAGCTGCTTTGGGAAGGCGGTCGGGCCCTGGTGCTCGACTCCCAGAGTTCCGCTGGGGGTTCTGGAGTGCAGATTTGTCGGGTGGACACCGGTACCTTGGCGGTCGGCGCCACCGTCACCGCCAGAGTCGATCCCGAACGCCGCGGCGGTTGTGCCTCCCACCACTCAGCGACTCACCTGCTCAACCAAGCTTTGCGGGTGGTGTTGGGACCTGGCGTCGTCCAGCGAGGCTCGCTGGTGGCCCCCGATCACGCGACCTTTGATTTCAGCTGGCCGTCCGCCATTTCCAACTCGGCGCTTACCGAGGTTGAGGCGGTGGTCAACCTCCAGCTCCGTCGCGATTTGGTGCGGTCGGTGGAGCTGATGTCCGTGGAGGACGCCCGTGGCTCAGGCGCGCTGGCTCTGCCGGAGGAGACCTACGGCCTCCAGGTTCGGGTCGTGAGCTTTGGAGACTTCTCCAGGGAGCTGTGCGGTGGGACCCACCTTGAGAGGACCGGGCAGATAGGGGCAGTGGTGCTCACCGGATCTCGCAGCATCGGTCAGGGCCTCCGGCGCATCGAGCTCCTTGCGGGGTTGGCCGCTGAACGACACTGGCAGCACCAGCGCACGGTGCTGGGCGAGGTGTCCAGCCTTTTGAAGAGCAATCCCTCGGAGGTGCCGGAACGGGTTGTCGCGCTGCAGGAAAGAGCCCGGCAATTGGATCGGGAGCTGCGCCGGATCAGGCACGCGGGAGAAGGGGGCACCGCTGACTCAGTTCGCAAAGAGCAGGTCGGTTCGATCGTCCTGATGGTTGAAGACCTTCCCCACGAGATGGAGCGTGCGGAGCGCCGCCGCCATGCGGACCGGCTGCTGGAGACCTCTGCTAATGGGGTCGGACTCCTCTTGGCAGGAGCGGGCATGGTGATTACAATTTCAGAGGCGCTGGTAGGTCGGGGCCTGAATGCCGGTACCATGGCGCAGGCGGTGTGCCGGGGGCTGGGCGGCCAGGGCGGAGGCAACCAGCAGCTGGGTCAGGGAGGGATTCCTGAGGACGGCCACCACGCGGCTTTGACCGCGGTGCGTACCATCCTGGAGTCCGCTCTGGAGGAAGCTTGAGATGGCGTCACCGCAGCCAGACACCGCACGTCGGCAGCCGAGATTTCACGTCACCGCCCTGGACATCGGCACCCAGGTGATCAAGGCGCTGGTCGTAAAGAAAGAGGCCGGCGAAGCCATAGTTCTCGGAGTTGGGCGCGCCGAACAGGGACCGGGAAATCTGGACCCGGCGGTTCCCCCGGACCTGGAGACGGTGGTGGAGGGGTGCCACACGGCGCTGGAGGCGGCCGAGGACATGGCCGAGGTGATACCGACCAGGTTGGTGATTGGGATCGGGGGTACGCGGGTACGCGTTGTGAGCACCAGCGGCTCGAAGGTCCGCGGTCGAATGAACGACCGGATCTCACAGCGGGAGCTGGAGGATCAGGTTGAGTCGATTCAGCGGCGTGCGCTCCGCGATGCCCAGGCCAAGATGCAGGAGGAGGCGGCGTACCGGGGAGAGCAGCTGCGCTTGGTGCACTCGTCCATCACCTCGGCAAGGGTGGACGGCCAGCCGATCCTGGACCCTCTCAAATACCAGGGCCAGAAGCTGGACCTGACCGTCTTCAACACCTTCACCACTGAGGACCACATCGCCGCTATTGAGGAGATTGCCCAGGCACTGGATCTGGAGCTGCTTGAGACCGTCGCCGAGCCCTACGCGGTGGCACGCCTGGCGTCCACTCCGGAGGTCCTTGAGCGAGGGGCGATTTTCATAGACATCGGGGCCAGGACCACCACCATCACCCTGGTGCGCGGGGGGGTGCTGGAGTCGGCGCGCATGTTCGAGCTGGGCGGCCGGGCCTTCACCAGAAAGCTCGCCCACGACCTGGACCTATCGCTGCCCCTGGCTGAGAGTCTTAAGCTTCGACACTCTGGTGGGCTGCTGGGGGGTGAGGAGAAGGCGCGGGTCCGCCGGGCGATGGGGGAGTCGGCGGAGGTTCTGGCCCAGGGGGTTGCGCTGGTTCTGCATGAGCTGGCTCAGGGTTCATCGCTGCCCGCTCATGTGGGACTCTGCGGCGGCGGATCCCTGCTGCCCGAGATCCTGGAGCAGCTCTCGGTTCTGAGGTGGACTGACTATCTGCCCTTCTTACAGCAGCCACGTTTTCTACGACTCGGCCCCGACCACCTGTCCGCCGTCCATGACACCACAGGACTTCTCACCAGCGCCGCCGACGTCACGCCGATGGGCCTGGCATATCAGGCTGCAGCTGAGATTGAGGCCCCTCCGGCTGCCGGACCCACCTGGGAGGAGATGCTTCAGCGGGTCACGGGCCTGATCCGCCGCTGATGGTTGGTGAATGCGATCATGGATGAGCGCCTGACGGTTGGCCTGGTCGGCCGCAAAGGCTAATCACACAATGTCCAAACTACTTTACGTCGAACCAACTGACGAGATCACAGATCTGGTCGACCGGATCCGCCGAGCCGAAGGCGAGCGAGATCTGGTCTTCGTTGTGCCACCTGATGCCCGGGTGCTCCGGTCGGCGCTGGACCTGCAACTTCTCATGCAGTACACCAGGGGATTCCAGAAACGGGTCGGCCTGGTGACCGCGGACCCGCAGGTGCAGGCGATGGCGATGCGGACCGGGTTCCCCACATTTCCATCGGTTTCCAGGATGGAACAGGGCCTTCCTCTCACCTCCGTCCCCGCAGCGGCGGAGGCGGGGACCGCGGAAGCGGCGGCACTAAGTAACTCAGCGGCCGCCACGGCGGTCGCCTCCCCTCCGAAGACTTCGCCTGAGACAGCTCTGGCCAGAAGGGGCCCTTCGGCGATGGTCGCCGCCCCCGCCGCGTTCGGTGCGGGAGCAAAACGGTGGTGGCAGGGGGCCCAGGCGAGGAACTGGACCATCGGAGCGGGAGCCGGAATCTTCGTGATGGGCCTCCTGGCGGTGCTCTTCCTGCTTCCCAGCGCCACCATAACGGTCGGAGTACAGGCCCACCGCCTCACCGACAGCGTGACAATTCAGGGTCAGGTTGCGGGACAGTCCGGCAGCGTCCTGGATGTGATTCCGGTGGAGGCGCTGCTGACCCCGACTGAGACTCAGACCTTCAGCGTCAGCCCCAGCGGCACCCAGGTGCTCCCTCCGACGCCGGCAACTGGAGATCTGTACCTGTGCTATTCCGGGCATCACTCCACAGCGACCATCACCCTGACGTTCCCGTCGAGTGTCACCACCCCCGAGTTTTATGACAATAGTGCCAGCGGCAACCTCGGGTTCACCACGACCTCGAGCGCTGCGACCGGAAGCTATGCCATCCAACCCTGTGGCGCAGGAGGCCCCTCGTCCCAGACCTCCAACCCGGCATTGCCGGTGCAAGCCGACTCCAACAGCCTCGGGACCCAGGGAAATATTGGGGCTGCGCAGCAGTGGTCTTGGGCTCCGGGTAATGAGGCCCAGAGTGCCTGCCTGAGCTCTCCGGGCTTTGCGGGGACGTGTGATCTGAACGGGGCTGTCACGCTCTCCCTTGCCAACCCGTCAGCCATGTCCGGCGGCCAGAACTCGACCACTCAGACGATCTTCTCCAGCTCCGACGTCTCCTCGGCCCAGACCCAAGAGCAGCAGATTGCAGCCACCCTGACGTCCAAGGTGGAGCAGGACCTCAAGTCCCTGGCCGGATCGTCGAATGTGATCGCCCAGGATTCCAGCGGCAATGGAGTGCAGATAACAGTCACCGACCCAACTCTGCCGACCGCGGGACAGGTCGGCCAGCAGCAGACCCTGACGGTCTCGGTGAGCGCGGCGGCCACCGCCTACAACCCGGCCACCGCGAAGGCGGCAGTCCTCGCAGACCTGAAGTCGAAGGTCCCCAGCGACGGGGAGCTCCTGGCCAAGGCGCAGACCGGGCAGATTCAGGTGGTCTCGGCTGGACCAGGGGGTACCCTCACGCTCTCCTCCAACGCCTCCGGCTACTGGGCGCCGAAGGTTGATCTCAGCCCATATCGGAGCAAGGTCACCTTCATGAGCCCTGGGTCGGCAAGAACCTATTTGTTGTCGCAGCTTCCCGGAGCCAGCACCGTTGTCGTCCATCAGTCCCCCTTTGGGCTGCCGTGGCTGCCGCTCATCTCAAGCCGAATTCAGATCGTGCGGCAGTCGGTGACTGGCGGTTAGCGCTGCTTTCAACGGCGGCGCCGTGGTGAGGAGTGGCCGGATACTGGCGTTGGATCCGGGCAGAGTTAGGGTGGGGGTCGCCATCAGTGATGAGACCAGGACGATCGCGCAGCCACACGCCACCCTGCTGCGCCGGGGAGATCGGAACGTCCTGCTTGAGATCGCGGGCCTGGTCCGGTCGCTGGATGTGACCGAGATCGTGGTCGGACTTCCGCTGCAGATGGACGGTTCAATGGGGCCGGCTGCGAAGGAGGCTCGTGCGTTTGGGGACTCGGTTTCGCGGGCAACCGGACTCCGCGTGGGCTTCGCGGATGAGCGCCTGACCACAAGGCAGGCCGAGAAGATGATGCTGGGACAGGGCGCCTCGCGTCACCGGCGCAGGGAAGCGGGGGATCGGGTGGCGGCTGCCCTACTCCTCCAGGCGGTGATGGCGGGAGGGCCGGTGCTGTGATCCGTCGGCATCCCTGGCGCACCACATTCCTGCTGCTCCTGGCAGTCCTGCTGGGCGCAGGCGGGGTGATCGGGGTGATGGCGCGCCGGGACCTGGAGCCGGTCCAGAACAACCATCGGCAGCAGGTCGTGGTGTCCATCGGTCTTGGTGAACCGCTCTCAAGCGTGGTCTCGACCCTTGGCCAGGACCGTCTGGTGCGGTCGCGGCTGTTCTTTCAGCTCTATGCGGAGTTCAAGGGCCTCGGATCCAACCTGCACCCGGGGAAGTACATCCTCGACCGGGGCATGGGTCCTTCCGAACTCGTAGCGGTCTTGGAGGGACCGCCGGCAGTCCTCCCCGTCAACATCACGGTCCCGGACGGGCTTCGGGCCCAGCAGGAGGCGGCGCTCCTCCAGTCGGATGGCCTCTTCTCAGCGGCCAGCTACATGACCCAGATCCGTTCCGGTCAGTTCTCGGGGATCAGCCAGCTCGCCGGGGCCCCGACCAGTGCCAGTTGGGAGGGCATGGCGTTCGGCGATACCTACCAGGTCAACCCCAGCATCTCCGCCAAGCAGTTCCTGCAGCTGCAGCTGCAGGACTTTGAGCGCCGATTGGCCCCAACGATCACAGCTGGAGCCGGCAAGGTCGGATTGACGCCTTACCAGGTCGTAGTCCTGGCGTCGATAGTTGAGGCGGAAGCCAACACGCAGAAAGACCGCAACCTGGTCGCGGGGGTCTTCTTCAACCGACTCCGGCAGGGGATGCCACTGCAGAGTGATGTCACAATCCTCTATGCGATGGCGGCAGCTGGTCAGTCCGGTGCTCCGTTCAGCACCGCCTTCCCTTCGCCGTACAACACATATGCTCACACCGGACTGCCGCCCGGCCCCATCGACAGCCCTGGGTCGTCGGCGATCTCGGCGGTGCTGTCGCCCACAGCCAGCAACTATCTGTATTTCGTCTCGCTGCCCAATGGCAAGATGCTCTTCGCGGTGACAGCGGCCCAGCATCAGCAGCAGGTGCAGCAGGCCGGCCTCGGGTGACCGGATCCTCATATTCGACTTTTCTGGACAGGCTCCTTTGATGTTTGCAGCCGCCGGCTGGGCGGTCGTCGGTGCTGGGGCCACACTCGGGGTCGGGCTACTCTCTCTCCGGCTGGAGACTGGGATCGGGGAGCAGGAGCCCGGTGAGCTCATGGGGTGGAGCTGGATCGAGCGGTACCTTTTGCCGGCCCTCGGACTTGTCGGCTTCTTCATGTTTGCCGCCCGTGACGGGTTCGGACCGTCCCTTTGGATCCACAGCATCTGGATTCTGGTCCTCATCCAGATGCTGGGGTTTGACCTCAAACACCGCCTCATTCTCGATCTGGTGACTGCTCCATCGGTGGTGCTGGCGCTCATCCTCTCCTCAGTCAGTCCCGACCTCAACATTTGGCGGTCGCTCTTCGGACTGGCGGTGGGGGGCGGGGCTCTGCTGCCGTTCGCCCTGATTAGCTCGCTCTTCCACCATGGTCAGGGGTTCGGGTGGGGCGATGTGAAACTGGGGATGGTCATCGGCGCCATCACCGGCATGAGCCTCAACTACGGATCCTTGTACACCCTATGGGCTCTAATCGCCGGTACCCTGATAGGGGGGGTGATCACAGTTGTCCTGCTGGCCACCAGGCGTCTCGGGCTTCGGGATACCGTGCCCTATGGACCATTTCTGATCATCGGCTGCGGCGTCATCCTCTACTTTATGTGAGGGTGAATCCCTCCGGCCTGCCCCGTGCGGATTCCACCATCTCGAAGAGGGCGGAGATCGGCTCCGCGGCGAGCGTCCGCCCCTCCTCCTTCTTCAGCCATCGGATGGCGTCGTCGTTCTCCATTCCCCTTCGATAGGGCCGGTCTGCGGTGATGGCTTCAAACACGTCCGCCACGGCCACGATCTGGGCGCCAAAGGTGAGATCCGGTCCGCGGAGGTGCCGGTGATACCCGGAGCCGTCGAGCCGTTCGTGGTGCGAGGCAGCCATCTCGGCGACGTCTCCGAGGGGCCAAAGTGGCGCCAGGATCTGGTAGGTGATGTCGGTGTGGCTCTGCATCTCCATCATCTCCCCGGGGTCCAGCGGCCCCGCCTTGTCCAAGATGGAGTTGCTCACGGCCAGCTTCCCGAGATCGTGGAGCAGCGCCGCCAACCCGATGTGGTCAGCCTCATCCTCGTCCAGGCCCATCACGTCCGCCATCCGGCGGGAGAGGAGGGCGGTCCTGGTCGAATGGCTGGTAGTCCACGGCGACTTGGCGTCGACCACCGCTGCAAAAACCTGTCCGATCTGGATCATCTCGCCCAGCGTCGCAGAGGGGATCTTTCGGGGGCGGGGGTCCAGATGAGCGACCTGCTCGGGATGGGAAATGGCTCCGAACCGGTCCCACAACTTGTCACTGCGCGCATGAGTCAGCACCGCATCCACTAGCTGGGGGTCGAACCAGCTCCCCCGGCGCCTGCGCAGCACCGCTTCCACACTTCGGCGCCCGCCGTGGCGCCAGAAGATCTCGGCGGTCTGGGCCAGGAGGGCGATCCTGCTCAAGACGGGGATTTCCTCACCCTTGAGTCCCCTCGGCCGTCCGGATCCATTCCAGTGCTCATCCAGGGAGAAAACGGCTTCGGCGGAGGGCTCGGCCCATCCCAGCTGTCGGACCAGCTCAGCGCCCCTGGTGCATCGAACCTGGACCAGCTCATTGGCGAGGCTTGGTCCACGAGAACCCAGAGACACTAGCTGGGCCATTCTCCGGGTGATCGGCGCCGCCGGCGCCGTCTGGCGGATGGCGAAGAGCACCGAGCGCCACTGGCTTCCCCAGTCAGCGACCTTCAGCTGGGCTTTAGTGGAGCGGTCGTCGGCTGCGAACCAGTGGGTGACGCTGTAGGCGTTGGCCGAGCAACCGGCGTCCTTGAGCAGGAGGGCGTAGAAGAGGTCCTGGCGTTCCTCAGGCCCCAACCCTACCCAGTCCCCGATCTTCATACCCAGCCAGCACGCGCGAATGGCGTGTCCCATCGGCTCCCCCTCGGCCAGGTCGAGGGCCCGGGATAGCGAGGCAATTACTACCGAGCTGGGCAGTGTTCCGACGCGGTCCGCACGAAGTGGGGTGGAGACGGTGCTGGTTGCCATCGCCCAGAAGGATGATCGAGACGACCCCTCCCACCGGTCGCGGATCTGCACCAGCTCTTGAAGAGGCTGTAGCAAAGTATGGCCAGCCTCGTAATCGGCGCGGTCCAGACCGGCGGTGCCGCTTCACGATCCGGGAAGCTGCCATCATGAAGTGGCGGTCCCGGTATCGTTGGGCCTGACGGGGCGGGGTCGGGATGGCGACCGGCCAGTCCATGGGTCGCGGCCGTCACTGCCGTGGATGTCGAAGGAGGTGTCAGGATGATCAATGCCGGTGAGCTCAGGGCGGGCACAACGGTCGAGCGGAACGGCCAGCTCATGGAGGTGCTCTCCTTCGAGCACATCAAGCTGGGCCGCGGAACCGCAGTGGTGCGGACCAGGCTCCGCAACCTGACGACCGGGTCGGTGACCGAGGAGACATTCAGGCCGGAGGAGCGATTTCCCAGAGCCCGGATCGAGAAGGTCGAGGTCCAATACCTCTACCACGATGGCGATCAGTACGTGGTGATGGACACCTCCAACTATGAGCAGGTCACCATTGGCGCCGACCAGTTCTCAGAGGCTGCCCGGTGGGTCAGGGAGTCGGACACCCTGTTTCTGCTCCGCTATGACGACAAGACCCTTGGGGTGGAGGTGCCGATATCGGTGGCGCTGGAGGTCACCCAGACCGATCCCGGTTTCAAGGGAGACACGGCTACCGGAACCTTCAAGCCAGCCACACTGGAAACCGGGGCCGTGGTCGACGTCCCGCTGTTCATCGCTACGGGCGACCGGATCAAGGTCGACACCAGGACTGGCAAGTACTCGGAACGGGCCCCGTGACCCCAACTGTTCCGGTGCGGGAGAGGCCCTTGGGGAAGGTCAGGGTTGCCAGCGAGGTCGTCGCCACCATTGCGGCGATGGGCGCTCTCGCAACCCCTGGGGTGGCGGCGATGTGTGAGCCCTCGGGGATGCCAGTTCCCCGCCTTGTGCGGGGTCAGCATGGCCATCGGGGGGTCCGGCTGGAGATGATCGGATCCTCGGCCATCAAGGTCGAGCTCTTCATAGCCATAACCCCTCAGGCCTCCCTCACCGAGCTCGCCGGTGAGCTGCAGCAGCGAGTTGCTAGGGATCTGCACAAGATGCTCGGGCTGGAGGTGGTGGAGATCAACCTCCACGTTATCGAGATGGAGGGGGAGTGACAGATGGGGCCTCGCCATAGGGCTCGGGAGGTTGCCCTCCGAGTGCTCTTCCAGATTGAGTCATCGCCGACGGAATGGAGGTCGGTCCTTGCCTACCATCTGGAAGAAGATGGTTTGGCGGCCGAGCCTGCGAAGTTCGCCGAGGTTTTAGTGGGTGGGGTGGTCGTACACCTTAAGGAGATCGATTCTCGGATCGCTGAAGCATCTTCCAACTGGAGGATGGACCAGATAGGCGCCCTGGAGCGCGCGGTGCTGAGGTTGGGGTGCGAGGAATTGGTGTGGCAGCGCACCGAGCCGGTAGCGGTAGTGATCGACGAGGCCATAAGACTGGCCAAGGAGTTGGCTGGTCCCGACGCCGGACGGTTCGTCAATGGCGTTTTGGGTCGGCTGGCGAGGGTGACCGAGACAGACGAAAGGGGGAAAGCTGGTGCTGGCGCCGGTCCGAATTCTGCAGGTCGGTGAGCTGAACTCGCTGATCCGGGCCGACCTTGAGGAAGACCCTGCCCTCGGAGATGTTTATGTCGAGGCGGAGATCGGTACCTGCACCCGCTCAACGGCCGGGCACCGGTACTTGACCCTTAAGGATTCACGCCCTGGGGTTTCGGATCCGGCTTCGATCAAGGCGGTGCTCTTCCGCACCGCCGGTCGCAACCTCACCTTCGAGCCTGAGACCGGTCAGCGGGTCATTGCTCACGGGCGGATTTCCTTCTATCTGTCACGCGGCGACGTCCAGCTTTACCTGGACCGCCTCGAACCCACCGGGGTCGGTGCCCTGGCTGTCGCATTTCAGCAGCTGGTGGCTAAGCTGGAGGCGGAGGGGCTCTTCGCGCCAGAGCGAAGGCGCCAACTCCCATTCTTACCCCGACGACTTGTGGTGGTGACCTCGCCAAGAGGGGCCGCGGTCCGCGATGTGATCCAGGTGGTCGGTCGGAGGTGCCCTATCACCGAGGTGGTGGTGGTGCCCACGTTGGTGCAGGGTGAGGGCAGCCCAGGAGCGATCGTGGAGGCGCTTCGACTGGCCGAAATGGCCGACCCCGATGTGATCCTTCTGGTGCGTGGAGGGGGCTCGCAGGAGGATCTCCAAGCGTTCAACACCGAGGCCGTGGCCCGGGCCGTGGCTGGCCTCAGCCACCCCGTCGTGACAGGAGTCGGACACGAGACTGATACCACCGTGGTCGATTTCGTCTCCGATCTCAGGGCCGCTACCCCGTCGGTTGCCGCCGAGCTGGCGGTGCCTGACCTGGAAGGACTGAAGGCGGAGGTGGTGGCCAGGCGACTGCGCCTTCACCGGTGGGGCATGGGGCGCCTGGCCGGGGAGCAGCAGGCGCTGAGGCGCATGGAGGGGCGACTTGGTAGGCTTGCTCCGCGAGCTCGCGTGGCCGCGGGACGGCAGGACCTGGACCAGAGGGCAGCGCGACTTGACGGGGCCACCTGGAGGGTAATGGCCCAGGCCAGGGGGCAGCTCGGATCCCGGCTGGGTCTGCTCGATGCCCGCGGCCCGCTCCCTCGACTTTTGCGGGCGCGCGAGGAGTTTGCGGGCAGGGTAGGGCGGTTGGAGGCACTAAGCCCATTGCAGGTGCTCGGGCGGGGCTACTCGATAACCTTGCTGGCGCAGGCTGGCCAGGTTGTTCGGGACCCGTCCCAGGTCGTTCCCGGAGATCAGCTGGTCACCAGGCTGAGGGGTGGCAGCCTCCGTAGCACGGTGGTGGATTCGACTGGAGTAGATGAGGTGGACGATGGAAGCTGAAGCGGCACTCAACACCGTCTCTCCGGCGGAGCAGGAGGGGCTTGACTACGAAGCAGCGCTCGGCGAGCTGGACGCCGTGCTTGCCAAGTTGGAGGAGGGGAGGGTACCTCTCGAGGAGGCGATGGCGCTGTACGAGCGCGGGGTGGCCCTGGTGCGCAGGTGCTCGCTCTTGCTGGATGGAGCCGAGCGTCGAGTCAGTGAGCTGTCGATGGACCCAGATGGCGTGCTGGCGGAGCGGCCATTCGACCCAGGTGTTGAAGGCGAGTCCTCCTCCTCCGGCGCGGGCTGACCCAGCGAGGTGGCGCCGCTTTTGTCGAATCAGTTCATATGGGTCCCGGCCCTCGCCTGGGCTGCGGCCCAGGTGCTCAAGGTGGGCACTGACTCATGGCGGCGCCATCGCTTCAGCGTGCGTTCAATCGGCCTGTCGGGGGGAATGCCGAGCTCTCACACCGCCATGACCGTCTGTCTCACCACAATTCTGGGCCGAAGGCTGGGCACCGGCTCACCGGTCTTTGCGGCGGCAGTTGTTCTCACAGTCGTTGTGGTCTACGACGCCACCGGAGTGCGCCGCGCCGCGGGGCAGCAGGGGCTGATACTCAATCAGATGATCGAGGATCTGCGAAGCCATCTTGGGCTGCGGTATGAGCGCGTCCGGGCCTTTCTGGGACACACCCCGTACGAGGTTTTGGCAGGCATCCTGCTGGGTTTCCTCTTTGGGATGGCGTTCTGAGGTGGGGCGGCGCTGGCCGGCGTTAGAGCCTGACATTTTCATGCCAACGGTGCACCGATTTACGGGTGGGAGATTCGAGTGACAGAGAAGCGAGATCGCGGGGTGGTCGCCTTCCTGCTCAACCTGAAAGAGTCCCCCGCATCGACTCCACTTAGAGAAGCGATCGAGGTGGCGGAGCGTGCGGGCTTCCGAACAGTTGTCGCTCAGCTGGAGCCAGAGCTGGAGATACTGCCACATCTCTCGGAGCTGCTGCTTCTGGTCTCGATCGGGGGCGACGGTACTCTCCTTTACGCGGCCCGTCTGGTGGCCGAGGCGGGCATACCGGTCTTGGGGGTCAATCGGGGGCACCTGGGCTTTCTCGCGAGCGTCGAACTCCCCGATCTTCCCCTGGCCATCGAGAGCTTCGCCGCTGGCCGGTGCCAGTTTCAGCGCCGCCCAACCCTCAGTGGATCCATCAGCCCACACCCCAGCGGGCAGCTCCACCGCGAACTTCGGGTGGCTGTCAACGAGGTGGTCATCAAGGCAGTCGCCTTCAACCTGGTCCGACTCAGAGTTCGGACCGGCGCCAATTTGGTGGGGGACTTTGACGCTGATGGGCTAATAGTCGCCACCAGCATCGGATCCACCGCCTACTCACTTTCGGCAGGTGGTCCGCCGATCGATCCGGGGGTTGGTGCCCTTGTGGTGACGCCGATAAACCCGCACGCGTTGTTCAGCCGGTCGCTGGTGATTCCGGACAGCTGGGAGGTCACGGTGGAACTGCTTCGCGGGAAGGCGCTGGTGGCCGCCGATGGGCAGGCCTGGTCAGAGATGGCCGATGGCGGGGTGGTGGTGATCTCCCAAGGGCCGAGCCTGGCGTTCTGTGAGCCTCCCGGGACGCCGGACTTCTTCTGGCGCCTGCGGTCGAAGACCGGGTTCGGCAGGGTGCTGAAGCTGCCATACGATGACGGGCCCCCTCCTTCCCTCGATGGTGAGCGCGTGCCATACGCGGGCCCCCGGACCTGACCTTGCTACTGGAGCTCAGGATCGAGAATCTGGCAGTGATTGAGCGGGCCTCCGCCACCTTCGGGCCCGGCCTCAACGCTGTGACCGGTGAGACGGGAGCCGGCAAGTCGGTGCTGCTCGCGGCATTGGCGCTGGCTCTCGGGGGGAGGTCAGATCCCGCCCTGGTGCGGGCTGGCTCGCAGCGAGCCCAGGCTACGGCCGTTTTTTCCGAAGGTGGCCCCCATGAGGTGCTTGCTGGTATGGGAGTTGCCCTGGACGATGTCCTGGTTGTGAGCAGAGAGCTTTCCGCCACCGGCCGGAGCATGGCTCGAATCAACGCCGGCGTGGTCTCAGCCACTGCCACCAGGCAACTGGGGGAACTGCTGATAGAGATTCATGGCCAGGGCTCCTCGAGCAGGTGGTTGCTGGAGTCAGAGCAGCTTTCGGGACTCGACGGCTACGGGGCCGACCGCCTCCGGGTGATCCACGAGGAGGTCGCGGCGGCCTATGACCGGCGCCAACAGGTACTCGGGGAGCTGGTACGGCTCAGGGGCCTTCGCGACCTGGAGGGGCTGGCGCTGGAGAGGGCGGAGATGGACCTGGAGGAGTTGGACAGGGCCGCGCTGCGGGTCGGAGAGGACGAAGAGCTAAGAGCGGAGCGCAGCCGGTTGGCGAACGCAGCTCGCCTGCGAGCCGCAGCGGAGCAGCTCCACCACGCGGTCGGTGGGAACTCCCCGGGAGCGACTGAGGTGGGAGAGCAACTGGCCCTCGCCCTTCAGGCAGCCAGAGTCGTTAGAGGCATAGACCCAGAGCTCGATTCTGCCGCGGCGCAGGTCGAGGAGGTCACAGTCCTCCTTCAGGAGCTTTCCCTTCAGATGGGTTCGTACCTGGATCATCTTGCCGACGACGGAGGACGATTGGCTGAGGTCGAGGAGCGTTTGGCGGTCTTGGAGCGTCTCATCCGTCGCCACGGAGGATCTCTGGAAGCTGCCATCCGCCGCCGCGATGAGGCATTCTCGCAGCTGGGGGAGCGCCTTGGGCTCAGGGCTGAGGTCGGCGCGCTGGAGGTCGAGTTGGACCGCCTCGAAACGGAGTTCGCCGCGTCGTGTTTGACGCTGTCCCGACTGCGTTCCGAAGTTGCTGGCGACTTCGGGAGGGCGGTCACCTCCGACCTTCGCCGGATGCTCATGCCTCACGCCCAATTCTCCATCCGGATCTGGCAAAAGCCCTCTGACTCCGGCGTCAGAGGGCCCGACGGCTCCCGCCTTGAGTGCTCTCGGACCGGTTGGGATCGCGTCAGCTATGAGCTTGCCCCCAATGCCGGAGACCAGCCGCGGCCGCTGGGGGACTCGGCCTCCGGCGGAGAGCTCGCCCGCGTCGCACTCGCCCTGTTGGCCCGCCTCAGTCACCGGTCCGGTGTCGAAACTGTGGTGTTCGACGAGGTGGATCAGGGGCTGGGCGGGGAGGCCGCAAACCGGGTCGGTGAATTGCTCCTATCTGTCGCGGAGAGCCGACAGGTGATCTGTGTCACCCATCTTGCCCCCATCGCGGCCCGGGCCCACACGCACCTTCGGGTGGCCAAGACTGAGGTGGGTAGGGCTGTCCGTAGTGAGGTGACCGCCCTGGACCGGGATCAGCGGATTGACGAGCTGGCCAGGCTGTTGGCCGGCGAGGCGACCCCACTTTCGGCTAGAGCCCATGCCGCTGAGCTGCTGAGCTCAGTGGGAGCTGGCTCCCCGAGGTGACGGCGATCGACGAGCAAGCCGGCCTCGAGAGGCTAGGTGAGATGGTCGCCATGGCTCAACGAGGCGAACTCGACCTTGGTGAAATTCAGCTGTCCGAGATCAGTCGTGAGCTGCGGGATAGGGTGCTGCAGCCCTCTGGAGAGCTCGATTTGTTGTGGGCGGCAGAGTCGCTGCAGCTGCTCACCAAGCTCCTGGAAATGAAAATGGGTCGTCGACTCGATGAGCTCAGCGATGAGAGGCTTGCGCCACCTGTGCTGGTCGAGGAAGACTCAGATCCTGGAGCCAGGCTCGAGGAGTATCGGATGTTCAAGGCGGCGGCGGGAGTCCTTCTCTCCGACGCCAACGCGGGACCCAGGGCCTTTCTCCGGGTGCTGGGGGTGCCCGTTCAGCCGCGAGCGACTCTGAGCCTCAGCCCCGAAGCCCTCGCCTCTGCCTTCGGAGAGCTCCTTGCCCGACTCCCGGAGGCGGACGAGCTCCAATTCACGCTGCCCCGGTACTCCGTAGACGATAAGGTGGCGGAGTTGCGACAGCTGCTCAGGACGAGCGGGCAGCTGCGCTTTGACGAGGTGTTCGTGGCCGCACGGGATCGGATGGAGGCGGTGGCGCTCTTTCTGGCACTCCTGGAGCTGGTCTGGAGCGGCCAGGCGTCCTGCACCCAGGAGGGAGTGACTGGCCCCATCCTGGTGGAGAGCTCAGATGGTGGATGAACCAGTGGTCGGGCAGCAGTTGGCCCAGGCGCTTCTGGCGGTGCTCTTCGTGCGCGCAGAGCCAATCTCCCTCACCGAGCTGGCCGGCGCCATCGACTCGACCATGGAGCAGGCCGCCACTGCCGCTTCGCTGGCAGCCCTCTTGCTGGAAGGTACCGGCCTCATGCTTCAAGACCACTTGGGGGAATTGCAGCTTGTCAGCCATCCACAGGTCGCCTGGGCGGTGCAACGGGCGCTGCGACCCGAGGTGGCGAGTCGGCTGTCCCGCCCCGCTCTGGAGACGCTGGCGATTGTCGCGTACCGCCAGCCCATCGCTCGATCCGCCATTGAGGCGATCCGTGGGGTGAATTGTGATGCGGTGCTGGACCGGCTGATGCGTCACGACCTGGTTGCCGAGATCGGACGGTCGGACGGGCCAGGGCGAGCCCATCTCTTCGGTACCACGATGCGGTTCCTGCAGGTCGCTGGCATCGCCCGCATCGAAGACCTTCCTCCGCTCCCCTCAGGAGAGGACGAGGGTTGGCTCACTCGAGCCGCGGAAGCTGGGAGGCTAGATGACGACTGAGCGCCTCGGACGGTTCCTGGCGCGCTCAGGGGTCGCCTCCAGACGGGGGGCGGAGCGGCTCCTCGACGAGGGGCGGGTCTCGGTGAACGGGCGGGTCGCTCCACCCCATGGCCTGCTCGTGGACCCGGCAACTGATCTCATCGCGGTCGACGGGCGACAACTGCCCGGGGTGCCAGCGCCGCGCCGGTACCTGGCGCTCAACAAACCGATAGGTGTCGTCTCCACAGTTCGGGATCCGGGCGGTCGGCAGACGGTGATGGACCTGGTCCGGGAGCGTGCGGGTCTGTTTCCCGTCGGTCGGCTGGACGTGGACTCCCGTGGACTGATCCTGCTCACAGATGACGGCGAGTTGGCCCTTCGCCTAACCCACCCGCGCTTTGGGGTCCCCAAACGCTATCGCCTCACGGTCCTCGGGTCGGTGTCTCGGCGGCAGATGGATCTACTACAGGCGGGGCCGGTCCTCGATGATGGACCGACCCACCCCCTTGCGGTAGGGATGTCCCGACAGAGTTCGCGACGGACGGTGTTGGATGTGACACTGGCAGAGGGGCGGCATCGCGAGCTGAGGCGGATGTGCGCCGTGGTGGGACTGGCGCTGACCGACTTGGTCAGGGTCGAAATCGCAGGGGTGCGACTGGGGACTCAGCCAGAGGGGTCCGTGCGAGAGCTGAGCATTTCCGAGGTGCAAAAGCTCATGGGAGCTGTGGCCCCAAAGTGAATCTGGTGACGGTGATCACGATCGACGGCCCAGCTGGAGTCGGAAAGACAACTGTGGGCCGGGCTCTGGCTGCGGAGCTGCATCTGCCATTCGTCGATACCGGCATCTTCTACCGAGCCCTGGCGGTGGCCGCCGCCGCGGCACAGATCGGCCCCGAGGAGCCCAAGGAGCTGACCACCCTGGCCCAGGAGTTCAAAGTGGAGGTGAACACCGATCCCAGCGTCGGGAGCTGGCGCGCCAGGGTGGATGGCCGACCCCTGGATCTTGAGCTCTGGGACCCCCGACTGGCAACCTTGCTCGCTCGGATCGCTAGCCTCGGACCGGTGCGTGAGGCGCTGCTTACAAGGCAGCGCGAGGCCGGGGCTCGGGGGGCGGTCGCGGTTGGACGCGATACCGGGACGGTGGTCTTTCCGTCAGCGCTCTGCAAGTTCTATCTGGACGCTTCGCCTGAGGTGCGGCTGCAGCGTCGTCGCGATGAACTCGCCAGCCGAGGGGTCGAAACCCCGGATGAGCTCCTGCTGGAGGAGGTCGTGGACCGGGATAGGAGGGACCGCACCAGGGTCAACAGCCCGCTTAAGGTCGCCACCGGGGCGATGAGGGTGGAGACCGGGAGCATCACCGCGGCCGAGGTGGTGGAAGAGCTACTTGCCCACTGTCTGCGGCGCATGGGGTCCGCTTGATACTGTCCAGCCCCGTGCTTTGGGGATAAGGTCTCAATAGCCCGTGAATGCAGCCCGTGACGACTCCACCACCTACGTCTCCTTCGACCTGGAGACTACCGGACTCTCCTCCAAGTTCGACCGCATCATCGAGGTCGGAGCGGTGAAGTTCACAGGGGAAACGGTGCTTGGCACCTTTTCGAGTTTGGCCGACCCCGGCCTTCCCGTGCCCCTTGTGGTGCAGCGGCTGTGCGGTTTGCACGATTCCGATCTGGTTGGCCAGCCTAGACCTGAGGAGGTGGTGGCGCAGCTGGCTGAGTTCTGTGACGGATCAATGTTGGTGGGGCATGGAGTGGGGTTCGACATAGCATTCTGCTCTGAGATTCTGCCCGGAAGTTTCTCGCACCGCGAGGCGGTGGATACCTCCGAGCTTGCCCGGGTCTTTATGCCCTCAGCACCAAGTCACAGCTTGGAGCAGCTGAGCCAGGATCTCGGACTGGTGCACGATCGGCCGCACCGGGCGCTGTCCGACGCTGACGCTGCCCGGCTCTTGCTCTGGAAGATCACAGACCTGGCTGACCGGCTTCCTCTTGAGCTGCGGCGGCAGGTCCACGACCTTTGCAAAGGAGGGCCGTGGGCCGGCGGGAGGTTCATCGCAGCCCACCTAGAACGGGCCGCGGGCCAGCCGTCCGCCGCGGAGCCGATTCCCCAAAAGCCGGTGGAGGCGGCAGCTTCCCATGTTGAACGTCCATCCGGGGAGCTGGATGCGGCATTCGTCACTGGAGCCTTCGCGGCCGGCGGACTGCTGGCGGCGGCTGAAGACCGGTTCGAACTCAGGGAGGAGCAGCAGCAGATGGCGCTAGCTGTAACCCAGGCATTCCAGCGCAGTCAGGAGCTGCTTGTGGAGGCTGGTACCGGGGTGGGGAAGTCGCTGGCGTACCTGTTGCCCGCCCGTGAGTGGGCAGCGCGCAGGTCGGAGCGAGTCGTTATCTCGACCCACACCATAACGCTCCAGGAGCAGCTCATGGCCAAGGACCTGCCCGCACTCTCCGCTGCCCGGCCACTCCCCGTGGTGGCGGCGGTGCTAAAGGGGAGAGGTAACTATCTGAGCCTCCGAAGGCTGGAGCGCTGGGTGCGTTCGACCTCGACAGCCGGTCGCCGCCAGGATGCTGAAGAGCTGCGTTTCAAGGTGCGGGCCTTGGTCTGGGCCCATCAGACCAGGGCGGGCGACCGCTCAGAACTTCGTCTCGCTGGCAGGGAGGGCGAGTATTGGGAGATGGTGGGTTCTCAGGTGGACGATTGCCTTGGTCCCGCCTGCCACAACTGGCGCGACCGGAGTTGCTTTATGGCGAACGCCCGACTGCAGGCTAGAGAGGCCGATCTGGTGGTGGTCAACCATGCTCTGCTTCTAACCGACGCCGACAGCGGTGGCACGGTGCTGCCGGAGTTTCACCGACTGGTGGTGGACGAGGCCCATCACCTCGAGGAGGCAGCAACCCAGGCCCAGGGCAAGCGCCTGTCGTTGGGGGCGGTGCTGGCGGTGATCGACCGCTTGCCAGATCTCGGGGACAAGGAGTGTGAGCAGCTGTTGAAGTCGGCTCGGCAGGCAGCCGTGGCCGCCTTCGGAGATCTTCGCAACCTGGTCGGCACCGAAGCCGGCCATCGCCCCGGGAATGCTGTATTCAACCCCAAGCTGCTGGCGAACCCTGTCTGGGAACGCTCGGGGAGGTCGCTTCAACGGATGGTCCGAGCCCTGGAGTCGGCTGCATCCTCCATCAAGGGCGTGGGTGAGGGGGGGTCAGGTCAGCCGTCGCTGTGGCCGCAGCCGGAAAACGCCGGGCGAGAGTGCTTGGTCGCAGGGGATGCCCTGGCGGGTATGGCGCGGCTGGCAAGGGCGGTGCTCGCCGCCGCGCGGTCCGAGGACCCTGGTACTCAGGTGGCCTGGGTGGAGATCGAGCGTGGAGATCGAGCGGTGATCCGAACCGCTCCCATAGAGGTTGCGGCCGCGCTGCGCCGTCAACTCTTCGACTCCTGCGAGACGGTGGTCCTCACCTCCGCCACTCTGGCGGTGGGCGGATCCTTCGAGTATGTTCGCGGAAGACTGGGGGTGCAAGGTGCTGAGGAGCTGGTGCTGGACTCACCGTTCGACTACCTCCACCAGGTTCTCTGCTGCCTACCCAGGGGTATTCCGGGGCACGACGACCCGGGGCATGCAGGTACCGTGGCGCGCTTGGTCGCCGAGGTTGCAGTGGGCCTCGGAGGCAGGACGCTGGTGCTGTTCACCGGTTATCAGGCGCTTCGAGAGGTTCATGGGCAATTACGCAACAGGCTCCAGGGGCGCGGGATCGCAGTCTTGGGGCAGGGTCTCGATGGAACTAGGAACCAGCTGCTGCGCAACTTCCGCAACCATCCGAGGACGATCCTACTGGGGACGAACAGCTTCTGGGAGGGGATCGACCTGCCGGGTGATGTGCTGCAGTGCGTGGTGATTGACAAGCTGCCATTTCCGGTTCCCACCGACCCGATCTTTCAAGCCCGCTCCCATGGCCAGACAGACGCCTTCGCGCAGCTATCGCTCCCAGAGGCAGTTTTGAGGTTGAAGCAGGGCTTTGGGCGGCTGGTCAGGGGCCACGGGGACCGGGGAGCGGTCATCATCTGCGATCCCCGGATTCTCGAGCGGCGGTACGGCCAGACCTTTGTTAAGGCACTGCCACAGGCAACTTTCAACTCCGACCCCGTGGAGGAGGTCGCCGGGGCGGTCTCCGCCTTCTTAGGGGTCTCCGCTCCCACCACCGGGGCCAAGGCAGGCTGAGATGGCCAAGGAGGGTTTGGTGAGGGTATCTCTGGTCCAGCAATCGCCCCGATTGGGCTCTGTGGAGCACAACCTGGCTCGGACTGCGGAGCTGCTCGCAGAGGAGGCGGCGCTGGGCCAACATCTGGTGGTTTTCCCCGAATTGAACCTCTGCGGGTACTTTCTCAAAGATCTGGTCCCCGAGACAGCGATCAGGATCGATGGACCGGAGCTGGCGGAGCTGGCCCGGGCAGCAGGGAGCGCGACCGCGGTCGTGGGCGCGGTTCTCGAGTCACGTGATCACCTCTTCTTCAATGCGGCAGTGGTGGTCGGCTCCGAGGGTGTTCTCCACGTGCATCGCAAGGTCTACCTGCCCACCTACGGCATGTTCGACGAGCAGCGCTATCTGGCGCCCGGCTCCGCCATCTCGACCGTCGATCTGAGTCTTGGGGAGGGAGAGCGCTGGAGGGTTGGGGTCCTGGTCTGTGAGGATCTGTGGCATCCCAGCGCCGCCTACCTCATGAGCCGGCGAGCCGTCGATCTCATCATCTGCCCCTCAGCCAGCCCGGGCCGAGGCATACAGGGCCGGGAGTCGCAGTTGGGCACTGCCTCCGTGTGGGGTGCGATGAGCACCACCTATGCAGCCCTCTTCACCGCCTTCGTCGCTTACTGCAACCGGGTCGGGTTCGAGGACGGGCACTATTTTTGGGGTGGGAGTCAGGTTCATGGCCCCGATGGGACTCTCCTCAGCGGCCCCGCTGATGACCAACCAGGAGTCCACCGGTTGGAGTTGGATCGAGGGCTGCTGCGCTGGGCCAGAATCGCCTATCCGCTCCTGCGTGACGAGCGTCCGGATCTGCTGTTGCGCCAGCTTCTAGAAGAGCAAGCGGATGTCTGATCTGGAGATCAATCCCAACCTCGCCTGCCACATCCTGCGGCTGTTCATCAGAGAGGAGGTGCTCAAGGTCGGTGCCACGGGAGTGGTCCTCGGCGTCTCAGGAGGAATTGACTCCGCCCTGGCCTTCACGCTGGCGGTGCAGGCGCTCGGAGCTGAAGCGGTTGTTGGAGTGGCGCTGCCGTACAGACAGAGCTCGCCCGAGAGCCTGGAAGATGCCCAACATCTGGCCCGGTCGCTCGAGGCGGAGCTGGAGGTGGTGGACATCACCCCGCAGATTGATGCCTATTTCCTGGCTCGACCGACCGATGACCAGAATCGGCGTGGAAACAAGATGGCGAGGGAGCGCATGTCGGTGCTCTACGACATCTCTCAGAGCCGGTCGCTGCTGGTGTTGGGGACGTCCAACAAATCCGAGTTGCTTCTCGGCTACGGGACCCTCCACGGTGACATGGCGCACGCTCTGAACCCATTGGGGGATCTCTACAAGACCCAGGTCTATCAGCTGGCCCACCACCTGAGGTTGCCGGACCGGCTCCTCAGCAAGCGGCCCTCGGCGGACCTCTTCGAGGGCCAGCTGGATGAGGATGACCTGGGCTTTACCTACGCACAGGCAGACCAGATCCTGTATCAGATGGTGGATCGGCGGCTGCCTCCCGAAGAGCTCACCCGCCTGGGCTTCCCGGAGCCGGTGGTGTCGGCGGTACTGGAGCGTGTTAGGAGAAACCAGTTCAAGCGCCGCCCCCCTCTGATCGCCAAACTTTCGGCTCGCACAATTGAGATTGACTTCCGCTACCCGCGCGACTGGGGTTGCTGAACCCGGTGGGGACCCTGCATGTGGTGGCAACCCCGATAGGCAATCGGAGGGATCTCTCCCCTCGTGCGGCGGCGATTCTTGGCCAGGTGGGCGTGGTCGTTGCCGAGGACACCCGTCACAGCGGACTGCTGCTGAGCTCCATAGGTGCCCATCCGCGCTATATCTCCCTTCCGGGAGAACGGGAGGAGGAGCGTGTAGGTCAGATCCTGGATGCCCTGGCGGTCGGCGACGTCGCGCTGATCTCCGACGCCGGCACCCCGGCAGTGAGTGATCCAGGTCGCCGGGTCGTGGACGCGGCCCGGCAGGCAGGGCACAGCGTCATGGCAGTTCCCGGACCGTCCGCGCTGGTGGCGGCCATCGCCGCGAGTGGCCTTCGGGCCGACAGGTTCATCTTCCTTGGCTTCCTTCCTCGAACCCGCTCGCGCATGTTGCGACTGCTGCAAGCAGACCCCGAGTTCGCGTTGGTGTTTTTCGAATCCCCGCACCGGCTGGCGACGACATTGGGCCATGCCGCCGAGGTGCTGGGTGGCCGCAGAGTAGCCGTGGCACGGGAGATCTCCAAATTGCACGAAAGTTGGTACTCCGGGTCCGCCGCAGAGCTGGCGGCCTTGTTTGAGGCAAGCTCTCCGCGCGGGGAGTGCACTGTGGTGGTGGAAGCTGGCCCGCGAAAGGCTTCCCGGCGCTCTCGCGTTGGCTGACCCTTTCCTGATCGACGCCCACTGTCACCTGGACGAGGTCTCCCGGCGAGGTGTCTCAGTCGAGCAGGCCCTTTCGAATGCTCATCGATCTGGGGTTCACCAGGTGGTTACCAGCGGCGACGGCTTGCCGGACAGCAGGGAGGCCTGTCGACTCGCGGAGCTCCACGAGGAGGTCTTCTTCACCGTCGGGTGGCACCCGATGAACGGGCGGCCGCCGACCGATTCCGAGGTTGAGGAATTACGTCAGCTGCTGAGTCATCCGAAGGCGCTGGCGGTGGGGGAGATCGGACTCGACTACCTCCAACGGCCAGGTGGGGTGGTTACTCCCCCCGAGATTCAAAAGGAGATGTTCGCCATGATGCTGGCGTTGGCCGCCGAACTCCAGCTCCCGGCGGTGATTCACCTTCGCCAGGCTCACTCGGAGCTGCTGGAGGTTCTGGACTGCCACCCGGCGGTTCCGGCGATGCTGCACTGTTTCAGCGGCGATGAGGGATTTGCGGCGGCTGCCATCGAGCGCGGACTGATGTGTTCCTTTGCCGGAAACGTGACCTTTCGCTCGGCGAGGGAGTTGAAGTCGGCGCTGGCGGTCGTGCCATCTGAATTGCTCCTGCTGGAGACCGATGCGCCGTTTTTGACCCCTGAGCCACATCGGGGACAGGTCAACCAACCCGCGATGTTGCGAACCACGGCCGCCTGGGTGGCGCTGCATCGAGCGGAGTGCCTGGAAGCTGTGGCGGGAGCTGTGACCCAGAACCTCCGGCGGTTCTTGGACATCCCTCTCGCGTGAATGCCCCAGACCTTTCTCGGGTCGAGACCGCTCGTGCGGTAGCCCGCCGCTTCAAGGTTAGCCCCCAACACAGCCTGGGGCAGAACTTCCTGGTCGACGACGGGGTGCGGCAGCGGATAGTCGCCAGCTTGGGGGTGGACAGCGGTCCGCTGCTGGAGATAGGGTGTGGCCTGGGCGCTCTGAGCCAGGCGCTGCTTGCCAAGGGGTGGCCGCTGACCGGGCTGGAGCTTGACGAAAGCTGCGTTGCCGCGCTCCGGCTTCTGCAAGCGGAACACCCTGACTTCAGAGTTATTCACATGGACGCCCTCAGCGCCGACCCGGTGCAGCTGGGGTTCTCAGGTCGCTATTCCGTGGTTGCCAACCTGCCCTACCAGATCACCGGGGCCATCTTGCCGCATCTTCTCAGGTGGGACCCGGCTCCACTGGCCTGCCACCTGGTCGTCCAGCGAGAGGTGGCCCGGCGGCTGGCCGCCCCGCTCGGGGACTGGTCGCTGGCCACGCTCAGCTTGCGGATGGCGGCGGAGGTGGAGTCTGTATTTGACATCGCCCCAGAGAGCTTCTGGCCCCAACCGAAGGTGCACAGCTCTTTGGTCGTGGTTCGCCCTCATGGCGGTTCGCAGCGGAACCAGGAGGAAGGGATCTTGAAGTTGGCGCGACCGATCTTCCAGCAGCGGCGTAAGCAACTTCACCACGGCTTGGCGAATTCCCTTGGCGTCGGCGCCGGCCGGGCAGCCCAGCTCCTGGTCGAGGCGGGCCTGGATCCATCTCGGCGGCCCGGGACCCTGTCGCCCTTGGAGTGGCGGGATTTGTGGGACGTGGTGAGCAGAGACCCAGTCGGATGATATATTCGCCGCCATGACGGCTGTGGGCCAGCAGGTCACGGAGGCTCCGCCGACTGCTCTCCAGGGCGCCGCGGGCTTCCGGGAGACCCTCCGCAACCGCGACTTCAGGCTCCTGTGGGGGGCTCAGGTCGCGGCCCAGCTTGGGGATAAATTCTTCGCCTTCTCCTTGCTGCTCTCGATCTATTCCCTGACCCACCTGTATCTGAGCGACGCCGCCCTGTTGCTGGCCTACACCATCCCCGCGGTTTTCCTGTCGGTCCCGGCCGGGATCTTCGCCGACCGCTACGACAAGAAGACCCTGATGATCTGGACTAACCTGAGCCGTGGCGTCATGGTTCTGGGGGTCCCGGCGTTGGAACTCACCGGCGTCGCCCAGCACCAAGTCATTCCCCTCTATGTGATCACCTTGGTGTTCGCCGGGGTCGGTCAGCTCTTCGCTCCGGCCGAGGCCGCCAGCATCCCAAGTCTGGTGGAGCGCAATCAGCTCCCCGCGGCCACCTCCTTGTTCACTGTGACCATCGTCCTAACCATCGTCCTGTCAGTTCCCCTGGCATCGGTTGCTCAGCGGCTGCTCGGCCTGGAGGGCCCCTACTACTTTGGCGCGACTCTCTTCATGGCTGCGTCTGGAGCGATCTGGCTCATTCGGGCACGGCTGGCGGCGACCCAGGCTGTCGACTACATGCGGCCGGAGGGCAAGACCGGCACGATGCAGGAGGTCAAAGAGGTCCTGATCGTGATTCGGGACAGTAGGGTTCTACCGTTCGCCTTCGGCATGCTGACACTGGCTCTGGCAGTAGTCTTCACGATCTTCGCGCTCTCAGCCGGCTACATGCAACACGTGCTGCTGAGACGGCCGACCGACAGCTACATCCTGCTGATCCCCGCCACCGTGGGAATGGTGCTGACGGGAATGGTCGTCAGCCGGCGCGGCTCCCAGGGGCAAGGGGTACGCAGCGTCGTCAGGGGGCTGGTGCTGGCCGGGGTGGCGATGCTGATCTTGGGGATACTGCCGCCAGTCCTGGATCGACTCCACGTGGTGGGAGGGTTGGTTCCGCTTGCGATCGTGCTGGCCATCCTCTTCGGGATCGGGCTGGGCGCGGTCCTGATACCGTCGTTGGTACTCATCCAGGAGGCGACTGAGGAGGCGACCCGGGGACGCATTTTCGGGGGGGCGTTTCTGGCCATCAACCTGGCAATTGCTCTGCCACTGCTGGTGGCGGGGGCTGTCGCCGATGTCGTCGGGTCAAGCGATGTGATCGCGTTCATGGGACTCTGCCTGGTGGTGACCGGCGTGGTCGCCGCGATGCGTTCGTGGGGCGGGGGAGGAGATTTCGAGAACCCTGCGGTGGTGACGACCGCGTAGCGAATTGTCGAAAGTTGTCTCCGACGCGCCCCAAGGGCTGTCAGTTGCACTTCAATGTCGGCATGCGTGCCGTAGTCACCTGTGAGGGTTGCGGGTTCCGGCAGGAAGTCGCCCGGGACATTCCTCAGCCAACCTCCTTCCACATAATCTGCCACCGCTGCGAACAGAGTCTGATGGTGAGTGTGTCGCAGGCTGACATCCGCACCGCGGAGGCGATGTTGCGCCCGCGTCCCGCTATCCGCTGATCAGCTGTTCCTCAGACCGCCCATCGTGACAGCCCCATGGGCACCTCCTCCCGTCCCGGGGCGATCGCTGCGATACGGACCTCTTCACTGTCGAAGTCGAGCTGGAGTTGTCGCGACATGGGGAGCAACCGCCCCGAGCGGGCCCGTTCGCTGAGCCGGGCGCGTCGGTCCGGATCCTCGGAGGAGCAGCGGACGCTGCAGTACCTGGCGGTCTGCTTCTTGACCAGGTTGCCACAACCTGACCGCGCGCAGACGCGGAGCGCCGAGGAAGACCTTGGAGACGGTGCCACGGGACCCATATTAGGGGCCCCCCGGGGGTGAATGTCAATGTCAAAACCGGCCAGAAAATCGGGGCATTTGCACAGACATTTCCCGGGTTCGGTTGTCCCCAGTTTCCCCATCTCGGGGTGTGGACAACCTGCTTCGGGTCCAAGCCGCGTGGGCGCACCAGGAGTCGAACCTGGGGCCTCTACCGTGTCAGGGTAGCGCTCTAACCACCTGAGCTATGCGCCCGCGGAAGCTGCCGAGTGGGTCGGATTATAGCCGTCGACCGAACGAGACCAGATTAGGGTGGCGTTGCGGCCGCATACAATTCCAAACAGAGTATGCCACCAACCCATCCGGATCTCGAGATTCTGCGGCACAGCACCGCCCACCTCATGGCCGCGGCGGTCTGCGAACTCTTCCCAGGCGCGGAGTATGGGATAGGGCCCTCCATCGAGGACGGGTTCTACTACGACTTCCTGCTTCCTGGTGGAGAGCGATTCACCGACGAGGACCTGCCCAGGATCGAAGACCGTATGCGCGAGATCCAGGGGCGTCGACCTGCCTACCAGCGCAGCGAGCTGACCCGAGAACAGGCGCTGACGGAGTTTCGTGGGAGATCACAGCGCTTTAAGGTCGAACTCATCGAGCGGATCGCCGAGGACGAGGTGATCAGCTGTTACCGGACCGGGGACTTCTTCGATCTGTGCCGTGGGCCCCATGTCCCGGATGCCAGCCAGATCCCGGCCTTCAGGCTATTGCACCCCGCCGGGGCGTACTGGCATGGGGATGAGACTCAGCCGATGCTCCAGCGCATCTACGGGACCGCGTGGAGCAGCCAGGCGGAGCTGGATCGCTACCTGGAGCGGCTGGAGATGGCCCGGCAGCGCGACCACCGCAAGCTCGGTCGGGAGCTGGACATGTTCTCCCTTTCGGAGGAGTTGGGAGGCGGACTGGTTCTGTGGCATCCCAACGGCGCCACGGTCAGGACCGTAATCGAGGACTATTGGCGCCTCCAACATCGGCGTCGGGGGTACAAGCTGGTCTACACGCCGCACCTTGCGCGGGAGCAGCTCTGGGAGACCAGTGGGCACCTGGGTTTCTTCGCCGACGAGATGTACGGACCCATGGAGGTCGAAGGAGAACGCTATCGGGTCAAGCCGATGAGCTGTCCCTTCCACATCCTCATCTTCCAGTCCAAGCAGCGGAGTTATCGAGAACTGCCGCTGCGGCTGGCGGAGCTGGCCTCCGTCTATCGATTCCAGCGTAGTGGCACGCTGCACGGGTTGCTTCGGGTACGCGGATTCACCCAAGACGACGCCCACATCTTCTGCACCCCGGATCAGGCGGAGGCGGAGGTGGCGGGGGTGCTGGACCTGGTCCAGGAGATGATGGCCAGGTTTGGATTCTCGGAGCTGGAGGTTGACCTCAGTACCAAGCCAGCCAAGGCGGCTGGTGAGGACTCCATGTGGGCGGATGCCGAGTCCGCCCTGGACCGGGCGGTGCGCAGCCGGGGTCTTGACTTCCAGGTGAACCAGGGAGAGGGAGCCTTCTACGGTCCCAAGGTGGATGTCCACATCAGAGACGCCATGGGGCGTCGCTGGCAGTGCGCGACCGTCCAATTCGACTTCAATGAGCCCGAGCGGTTCGGCCTGGAGTACGTCGGTGCCGACGGCACCGCTCACCGCCCGCTGATGGTCCACCGCACCCTGCTCGGGTCCATGGAGCGCTTCTTCGGTGTCCTGCTCGAGCACTACGCGGGAGCCCTGCCTACCTGGCTGAGTCCGGTGCAGGTCCAATTGTTGACCATCACCGATGAGCAGTTGGACTTTGCGTATAAGGTAGTGGCCGAGCTGGAGGGGGAGGGTTTCAGAGCCGAGGTTGCGGACCGTCCCGGGCGCCAGTTGAACGCCAAGATCCGGGAGGGCCAGCTGGCCAAGATCCCATACTTGGCGGTGGTCGGGAGGCGAGAGGTGGAGAGCGGCGCCGTGAACCTGCGAGATACCAGGGGGGGCACTCAGGAGTCGGTGTCAATGGCTCAGCTCCTCGAGAGGCTTCGGACGGAGACCGAGACATTCTGACTTTCGGAGCCCGGACCTGGGGGTTCGGCGTGATAGCATCGGCAATTCGAACTCACCAGTAAGGAGGGCGCGTCCATAGCGTTCCGCGAACTACGCATCAACGACCAGATCCGGGTACCGTCTCTCCGGCTGTTCGACGACACCACGGACGAGGCGATAGGCATCGTAACCCTGGCGGAGGCGCAGGGCCTGGCTCAGGAGCGGGGACTCGATCTGGTTGAAGTTGCGCCACAGGCTCAGCCGCCAGTCTGTCGGCTCATGGACTACGGTCGCTTCAAGTTCGAGGCTCTGAAGCGCGAGAAGGAGGCGAAGAGGGAGCACAACGCCGTTCGATTGAAGGAGATGAAGCTACGTCCGAAGATCAGTGAGCATGACTTTCAGACCAAGTACGGTTACGTCCGGCACTTCCTGGAAGAGGGTGACAAGGTCAAGCTCACTATCATGTTCCGTGGGCGGGAGCTCGTCCATCAGGAAATCGGCAGGGCCCTCCTCCAGCGACTGGCGGAGAATGTCAAAGAGGTGGCCACGGTCGAGCGACAGCCTCTCCTGGAGGGGCGCAACATGATCATGATTCTGAACCCGCTTCCGAAGAAGTCGGTCAGGGGAGAAGCGAAGGAAGATGCCGAAGATTCGAAGTCATAAGGGAACGCAGAAGCGGTTTCGCCTTTCGGGAACAGGCAAGCTGTTGCGTCGGGGCGCCTTCCAGTCGCACATGCTCGAGCACAAGTCCGCCAAGCGCAAGCGGGGCTACGCCCAGACCAAGGCGGTGGTGTCCGGGGATGCCAAGGCAATACGGCGCAACGCGCCGTACCTGGGTCACTGATCGATGGCCAGAGTCAAGCGCGGAGTGACAGCGAGAAAGAGGCACAAGCGCGTCCTTGAGCTCGCATCGGGTCTGACCGGCACTCACAATCGACTGTTTCGGCCGGCCAACGAAGCGGTCATGCACTCGTTGGCATACCAGTACCGGGATCGTCGCAAGCGCAAGGGCGACTTCCGTCGCCTTTGGATCGCCCGGATCAACGCAGCCTCCCGGCAGGCAGGGATCCCCTACAGCAGATTCATCGCCGCCATCGGTGAGGCCGGGGTGGAGATATCCCGGAAACAGCTTTCGGAAATGGCGGTAAGGGATCCGGGAGCCTTTGAGCAGCTCTTGGTGGTGGCCCGGGAGAAAGTCGCGCAGAAGTGACCGGTGACGACCTCCAGGCGCTAGCGAGCAGAGCTCTGGAGGAGATCGCCGGAGCTGTCGACCTGGACCAGCTGGAGTTGGTCAGGCGCAGGTACATGGCGCGTCACGGAGGGTTGATCACCAGCGTTGCCGCGGAGCTTGGCGGGCTCTCTGGTCCGGCTCGGGCCCTGCTGGGTCGAGAGTTCAACTCCGCCAAGGGGACAGTTGTCGACGCTCTGGCGGAGCGTCAGGTCACTCTGGAGGAGGAGCGCGCAGGGGGTGGCCTGGCCGACGAGTGGCTGGACCTGTCCCACCCGGTACACCATTTGGAAAGGGGTCACCAGCACCCAGTAGCACGTACTATCCGGGAGATCGAGGACATCTTCACAAGGCTGGGGTACACCTCAGTGGCTGGACCGGAAATCGAGGATGACCTCCACAATTTCGAACTCCTGAACATGCCTCCCGAACATCCTGCTCGCGATGCGCACGACACCTTCTACCTGAGTGGTGCTGCCGTCGGATGGCTGTACCGGACCCATACCTCTCCAATGCAGATGCGCACCATGCTCGCTGGGGCGCCGCCCTTCAGGATCATCGTGCCCGGGAAGGTAGCGCGCCGGGATAACCCCGACCCGACCCACAACCCGGTGTTCCATCAGGTGGAAGGACTCTGCGTTGACCAGGGGGTAACCGTCGGCGATCTCAAGGGCACCTTGGAGCACGTCGCTCGCGAGCTCTTCGGGGCGGAGCGAGGAGTGAGGCTGAGGTCCAGCTATTTCCCCTACACGGAGCCCTCCCTGGAGGCTGACGTGGCCTGTGGAATTTGCAATGGGATAGGTTGCCGGAGCTGCCACGGCAAGGGCTGGATAGAGATACTAGGCTCGGGCATGGTTCACCCGGCAGTGCTGCGCAACGCCGGGGTCGACCCAGATCGCTACAGCGGTTTCGCCTTCGGTATGGGTCCCGACCGGATCGCGGCCCTGCGCTACTCCCTACGTGACGTTCGTGACCTCTACGAGAATGACATGCGGCTGTTGGAGTGCTTTTGAGGTGCGTGTCAGCCACGAGTGGCTTGCCTCGATGGTGGAGCTCTCCGGGGTTGCCCCGAAGGAGGTTGCCCACCGCCTGACCATGACCGGCACCGAGGTGGAGAAGGTCGCCGACTTCGCCACGGGGCTGGAGCAGGTCATCGTCGGGCAGGTGGTCGGACTCCAACGAATGATGCACAGCGACCACCTCTTCCTCGCAGAGGTCAAGGCTGGTCCAGACGATCCGATGGAGGTGGTCTGTGGGGCGCCGAACCTCTTCGTGGGCGCCCTGGTGCCCTGGGCTCGTCCGGGAACCACTCTTCCCTCCGGACTTGAGCTGGGTCGGCGGCGTATCAGAGGCGTTGAGAGTCATGGGATGCTCTGTGCTCCGGATGAGCTCGGGCTGGGAAGTGACCACACTGGGATATTGCTCCTCTCCCCTGACGACGCAGCCTTGGGCCAACCGCTCTCCGCGGTGTTTCCGCAGGACGTTGTCTACGAACTTGAGGTTCTCAGCAACCGGGCTGATTGCCTGTCTCACTGGGGGGTCGCTCGTGAGCTGGCAGCGTGCATAGGCCGACCGCTGCAAAGTCCTGATACCTCGCCAGTGCCTCGGGAGGGACAGCCGCTGGGTGGTCTGGTCCAAGTGGAGATCCAGGACACCAGGCTCTGCTCGATCTACCTGGCCGAGGGCTTCGTTGGCCTCCCCAAAGACCCCGCCCCCCTTTGGATCCGCCGCCGGCTTCTGGCGGTGGGTCAACGATCTGTGGGGGCGGTGGTGGATTTGGCGAACTACGTCATGCTGGAGATGGGGCAGCCCCTTCACACCTTCGACCTGGAGCAGATCAGCGGGCAGGGTGGGGTAACTTCCGTTGTGGTCAGGCAAGCCCTCGACGGGGAGCGGCTGCAGGGCCTCGATGGGGTGGAACGCCGCCTCGATACGGGGATGCTTGTGATTTCGGCAAACGGCAAGGCCACCGCCATCGCCGGGGTGATGGGGGCGATGGATTCGGCGGTGACCGCAAACACCAGCAGCATACTCGTGGAGTCCGCCAATTTCGCGTGGACCTCGATCCGCAGCACCTCACGAAGGCTCGGTCTGCGCAGCGAGGCTTCGTCTCGCTTCGAGAGACCGCTGTCACCGCACCTGGTTCCAGCTGGCTCAGCCCGCTTCACACGTCTCATGAAGGAGACGGTGGGGGTGTCCCCCTTACCGGCTCCGTGCGTGGCGGGAGGGTTGCCCCGTTCGGCGCCACCGATTAGGATCTCCTCTGATCGCATCTCCGGGTTGCTCGGAATGACGGTTACGGCCGACCGGGCAGCGGAGATTCTAGAGAGCCTTGAGTTCTCGGTGGGTCGCGACGGGAATGCCCTCTCGGTTACGCCCCCATCTGCTCGGACCGATGTGTCCCTCCCGATCGACATCGTCGAGGAGGTGGGGAGGATCGCAGGGTACGACACGATCAGCTCCACCCTTCCTCCCTTGCGGCAGCCGCCTCCACGTGTCGAAAGTGGTCCGCCCCTGCGCCTGGTGGCGGATATTGCGATCGGTGCAGGCTTCAACGAGTGCGTGACTCTGAGTTTGGTCGATTCGGTGATGCGGCCCCCGGTCCCGGGGATGGCGGGACTCCTGGAGTCACTTCAGATCGGCAACCCGCTGTCGACCGCATTGGGCGCATTGCGGACCGGGACACTGCCTGGGCTGCTGGGTGCCTGTCAGCTGAACCAGGCTAGAGGTCGTGAGCGGATCCGCCTCTTTGAGCAGGGGCGGGGGTTTTGGCCGGCAACCGCTGGCGACCGGCCACTTGAGCCTGACCTGATCGGGTTTGTGGACCTATCGGTCGAAGACGATGCCGAAGAGAGCGCCGGGCGATTGCAAAAGGTTTTGGCCCTGTGCCAGGCGCTCGGAGACCGGCTGAGTTTGCAAGACACCACCTTCAGGGCGGGGGAGTGCCAGGGATTCCACCCGACCCGCTGCGCGCTGGTCGTAAGCGGAGGTCTCGTTCGTGGAGTCGTCGGCGAGGTTGACCGAAGGTCGACTGCCGCGCTGCAGCTTCGAGGTCGAGTGGTGGCGGCCGAACTGCGTGCGGACGGCTGGTTGACGCCAGGCGGTCGACTGATCGCCACGGTAGAGCTGGCCCGTACCCCGCCGTTGGTCTTGGATCTTGCCGTCAAGGTTCCGGTTCGCGCCGAGTTGGGGGCTGCCCTCCAGGCAATCAGGGCCCTTGAGGTGGCCGAACTTGAAGAGGTCCGGGTCGTGGATGAGTACCGTGGGGCCCAGCTTGGCGAGGGGCTGAAGGGGTGGACCCTCCGACTGGTATTTCACGATCCGAACCGGACCCTGACCAATCGCCAGGGTGATCTGCTAAGGGGCCGAATAGCCGAAGCACTTCGTGACTCGACAGGTGCTGTAATTCGCTGAACCAGGGGACGGGCGGGCGATGATAGGTGGCACTTAGTTGACCGCAGCGGTGGGCCGTTCCTTCTTTGCTCGGCCCAGCCCGGTGGTGGCTCGCTCTCTTCTCGGCTGCTGGCTGGTACGCAGGACTTCTTTGGGGCTAATTCGTCGGGTTCAAATTTCCGAAACCGAGGCGTATCTGGGGCGGGCCGATCCGGCTTCCCATGCCTATAGAGGCCAGACCAGGCGCAACCGGGCGATGTTCGGGCCCCCGGGTCATGCCTACGTGTACCTCATCTACGGCATGCATTACTGCTTCAATGTGGTGACGGGGAATGATGGGGAGGCTGAGGCGGTACTCGTCCGGGCAGCACTTGGTCGTTCCGCCGCGGGAGCCAGCCTCGGTGGACCCGGCCGGCTCTGCCGGGCTTTGGAGATCGGTCGGGACCAAGATTCGCTCGACCTGTGTTCGGCAGCTCCCAACCAAATTTGGGTCGAGGCCGGTATCAGTCCACCGCGAATGGCAATCCTAAACGGCCCCCGGATCGGGGTGAGGGACAGAGCGCCCTTGCGATTCTGGTTAGCCGAGGAGCCGGGGCCGACAAGACGGCCTGGGTCGGGGCCTAGACAAGAGAGCGGACCCCTTGGGGTCCGCTCGAAATCTTGCCGGTGCTGTGGCACCGAGTCCAGCGGATAAGCCGGACTAAAATCACGGGGTCGGTTAGCCCTGTGCCGAGGCCACAATCATCTGGCGGTGGAAAACGTCACCGTCGTGCACCGGCCTCGGGGGGCCGATCACTCCGCCCTAGTTTGCCTCAGAAGTCTCCAGACGGTACGCATCGAATCTACCTCCGTCTGCCTCCGGTAACCTATGTCCACACTAGCACTGATTGGCCCTGAAGTGTTGCCAGAGGCGACCGCCGGAGGAGCCCGACCGCGCTGGAGGGCTGGCGCATCAGCGCTGGGTATGAAGTGGCCCGGGGTGAGTCCAACTGCGAGCGAGGCGCCGATTCGGCCGCTTGACTTCGAACCCCGTGGATTGGCTGAGGCACGGCACCGACTGATCCCCGTCCGGTCGGCAATTCTGTGACGAGAGACTCCGAAAATCGCTTGCGCTCCCCGGTGGGGCGGGGGTATGGTATTGCCTACTCAAGTAGGGTGGAGTGCAAGTCTGCTGCCAGCTGTCCCTCGGATAAAGGGCCCAATCGCGGTCCCTGGATCAGGGGGGAGCGGGCAGTTGAATTTGAATGCCTTCCGTATACGAGATGGATTAGGCCCCGGGTTAGCGATACCAGCGGAATGGGGCGCCGACCGAAAGCGAGATGGAGGGACATAGAGATGCGTCGAGCCCTGGTCATTCCGGCAGCGGGCCTGCTGGCAGTCCTCGCGGGCTGTGGAGCGAGCACCCCCGCCGGCAAGCCGGCAAAGCCGGGTCCTATAAACGTCGGAGTGGTAGCACCGTTCAGCGGGCCGGCCGCGGAATTCGGGACCCTGCTGTCCGCTCCCTGCGAAGCGTCGGCCCTGCTGATCAACAACGCGGGTGGGGTTCTGGGCCACAAATTTCAGTGCACTCCGGTCGACGATACCGGGGATGCCGCTGACGCGGTTCCCAACGTGACCCGAGCGGTTGCCACAATATCCAACTTCGACATGGCCCTGGGCCTGGAGAGCAACACCGCTGCCACGACGGTCCCCATCATCAACAAGGCGGGCATCCCGTTCGTCACCACCAACGGCTTGGTCGCCTTCAACCGCACCTCAGACAAGTACTTCTGGCGGCTCACCCCCGCCGATAACGCCAACGGCGCCGCCTTCGCGGCGTGGGCGGCCGACAAGGGATTCAAGAAGGTTGCCGTGATCTTCGAGAACAACATCGGTTCCCAGGGGAATCTGCCAGGAATTCTTTCGGCTGCTCCCAAGCTGGGACTCAAGATCACCAGTAACCTGACCATTCCGGCCGATGCCAGCTCCTACTCGAGTGTGGTGTCGACGGTGCTCAGCGGTCATCCCCAGGCATTGATCTTCTCAGCGGACCCGCAGACTACGGCCACATTCCTGGCCAACTATTCCCAGCTCAACAACGGCAGTATGCCGCCAATGATCACGGCTACAGACTCGTTGACGCCGGACTTTTACAACGCGGTCGCCAAGGCGGTGGGAGCCAGCTACCTCCTCCACGACATGTACTTGGTGGGATCGTACTTCAGCAACACCACTCCCGCCTTCTACGCGTACAAGCAAGCGATGGAAGAGAATCCCAAGACCCACGCGATAGCCGGGGTCATCACCACAGTTGGCCCGCCCGCCTCCGCCTACGACGGCATGAACATTCTCGCCTTGGCGATGTTGGCGTCCAAGAGCACCACGGGCTCGGTGTACAACTCCTATGTCCAACAGATTGTGTCGAGCAAGCCGGGCGATGTGGTGGTGCATACCTTCGCCGCGGGCAAGAAGGCGTTGAGTCAAGGCAAGACGATCCAGTACGTCGGTGTGGTCGGTCCCGTCACCTTCAACAAGTACCACAACTTTGCCGGGCAGTTTGCGGTAGTGGTGTTCACAAGTGCCACCCAGTCGAACTCGGTCAAGGTGATCTCGGGAGCTCAGGTCTCCCAACTGCTGCAGTAGGTCTTTCGCAATAGCGGGAGAGGGGTCACCGGCCCTGGGCCGGCGGCCCCTCTCTATATCGGCCATCAGGGACAGGAGTAATCTGTGCATCTTCTTATCGAGGCGATCGGGTTCGGGGTCGCCTCCGGAGCTGTGTTGGCGTTGGGCGCGGTGGGATTCACCCTCCAGTTCGGCATTAGCAATGTCCTGAATATCACCTATGGGTCCCTGATGACCCTGGCAGCCTTTCTGGGCGCCTTTCTGTTGGGCCTGGGCTTGAATGTATGGTTGGTTATGGCTCTCGGCGGCCTGTTGATAGGTGTGGCATCGGTAGCCCTGAATCGGGGGCTGCTCTCCCCGCTGATTCGGCGGGGTCTCCAACCGTTCGGGCTGATCATCGTGACCGTGTCGGCCGGGATCGTTGTCCAGTACATGATCGTGGCGGTGGCCGGGCCCTCCACCGTCGCGTACGGGAACCTTAGCGGCGCCACCCTCCATTTTCTTGGATGGACCCTGACCACGGCGCAGGTGGTCATCTTGGTAGTCGCGCTGGTGCTCATGGTGGGTCTGCACATTCTGCTGACCCGGACCCAACTGGGCCGAGCCATGCGCGCCACCTCGTCGAATCGCACCCTGGCGCGCAGCTGCGGAATTGCCACAACCCGGATCGGGGACATAGCTTGGTTCCTGTCGGGGACCTTCTGCGGTATGGCGGGGATAGCGCTGGCTATCACCGTGGAGTCCTTTGACTTCACCCTGGGGTCGGTAGTTCTGATCCCGATAATCGCGGCGGCGGTGCTGGGTGGGGTGGGCCAGCCATATGGAGCCATGGTCGGTGGGCTGGTGGTCGGCATCGTGAGTCAGGTCTCGGCTGCCTACTGGAGTCCCTCGTACGAGAATGTGGTGGCTTTGGCGATGCTCATAGTGATGCTTCTGGTTCGGCCGCGCGGGCTATTTGGAGCGAACTCATCGTCTCGGAAGTTGTTGGCTTGAAAGGGGTGGGCAGGGTCTCGCGAAAGGGGGTGCTGCGGTGACGGGAATTGAGTTTTATGTCGTGGTGCTCCTGGTCTATCTGGGTACGGACCTCCTCGCTGCCTGGGGACTGAACTTGGAGTACGGGATCAGCGGGGTTGCCAACCTTGCGTACATCGTGGTCATCGCGGCCGGGGCCTATACCTATGCCATCCTGAGCCTGGGCCCGGACTCTGGCAATGGTGGCTTTCAGCTCTATGTTGTTGGCTGGCAGCTTCCCTTCGCGGTTGCGGTAATCGCGGCCGCAGCGGTGGGTGCTCTTGTGGGGGTCATCATTGGAGTCACCGGCCTCAAGCGTATCCGCCAGGACTATCAGGGGATGGTGATGTTGGTGATCTCCCTCATGGCCGTGACCGTGGTTGGTGCCGATACTGGCTTCCTCAACGGCCAGGCGGGCCTAAGTCTTATTCCGAATCCCTTCTCTTCGCTCAGCCCCGCGGTCGGCGACTGGGCTTATGTGGCAATGGTGGCGCTTGCCTGCGTCATCGGCTTCTTTGTGATGCGGCGCTTCACCGGTGGGCCGATGGGTAGGGCACTGCGAGCGATGCGCGACGACGAGCACGCGGTGGCGGCGATGGGTTTCAGCGTGATTCGGCTGCGCCTCATGAGTCAGGCGGTTGGTGGTGCGTTCGGCGGAGTCAGTGGGGCTCTGCTCGCCGCCTTCATCGGCGGGTGGTCCCCTGGTGCTTGGGCCTATGTCGAGACCCTTGCGCTCCTGACCGCGATCATCGTCGGTGGTATGGGAAATGACATGGGAGTCAGCCTCGGCACCTTTGTGATCGCAGTCCTGTTACTTCAGGCTGTGCAGTTTCTTCCACAGATCAGTTCTCACACAGGGCTGACCGAGGCTCTGGGCTGGATCATTCTGGGCGTGCTCACGATCACCTTTTTGTGGGTGCGCCCTCAGGGAATATTCAAAGAGCGGAGACCCTTCTATCGATCGCCAGGTGAGACGGAGCGATCGGCACCTGGTGACTCCGCAACGGGCCGAGTGGCGGCGCCGCGAGCTTGAGTTTCCATGCGAGCCACGACGAGGTCTCCGGTGGAGTCACCTCGTCCGCAACTCAGGTCGCAGCTACCAATTTTGGGAGTCCGATCCTCAAGGTCACGGACCTGGTCAAGCAGTACGGGGGCGTCAGGGCTGTCGATGGGGTGAGTTTCGAGGTCCAGCCGGGGACGATCGTGGGGATAATAGGTCCGAACGGTGCCGGCAAGTCCACAGCCCTCACCATGATTAGCGGTTTCGCGTCACCCACATCAGGACGGATTGAGTTCGGCGGTCAGGACGTCACCCACCAGCCCATGCATATGCGGGCCCGGCAAGGTCTGGTGCGGACCTTCCAAATCGCCCGGGTTTTCGATGGCTTAACCGCGATTGAGAACCTGATCGTCGCGGTGCCAAACCAGCGGTCCTTGACACCCATGGGCCTGCTTGCCGGCAGGCGCTACTGGAAGCAGGAGGAGGATGCGATCGTCGACCGTGCCTACCATCTGATGGAAACCTTCGGCATGGGAGAGAAGGCCAACGAGAGGGCGCGCAACCTAAGCGGTGGGCAGCGCCGCGCTGTGGAGATCATGCGAACTCTGATGATGCGACCTAAGTTACTGCTGGTTGACGAGCCTATGGCAGGTCTCAACCCGCGGCTGACGCACCAGTTGGAGGATATCTTTCTGGAGCTTCGTGCTCAGGGGCTCACGGTGGTACTGATCGAGCATGAGCTGGGGACTGTGGAACGGATCTGCTCCGAAGTGCTGGTGATGGCTTGGGGAAAGATCATCGCCCAAGGCGGGATGGCCGAGTTGCGTACCCGCCGGGAGGTCCAGGATGCCTACGTCATCGGATAGTGGCGGTCGGGAGACGCCAGCGCTTGCAGTTCAAAATCTGGTCGCAGGGTACGGCGATTTCGCGGTCGTGGACGGGGTCAGCCTGGAGGTGCCCGTGGGCAAGGTCGTGGCTGTCGCTGGCCCGAACGGGGCTGGGAAGAGCACTCTGCTGAAGGCGATGCTGGGGATTGCCAGAGTGATGAGCGGGAAGGTCCTTCTGGACGGTCAGGATGTCACGTCAGCCCCCTTGGAGAAGCTGGCACGGCTCGGGGTCGGATACGTCCCCCAGCTGGACGATGTCTTCGACTCGCTGAAGGTGCTCGAGAATCTCGAGATGGGAGGCTATCTCTGCAATCGCGTGGAGAGGCAGCGTAGGATAGAGAGAGTTCTTCAGGTCTTCCCCCAACTTCAGGCCAAGCTGCACCGATACGCCGAAACCCTGAGCGGCGGGGAGCGCAAAATGACGGCCATCGCCAGAGTCCTCATGTTGGACCCGAAAATCCTGGTTCTTGATGAGCCCACGGCGAGCCTCACACCGGAGCTGTCCCGGGTCGTCTTGGAAGAACAGGTTCGCCCGCTGAGTGCCATGGGGACGTCGGTCTTGCTGGTGGAGCAGAAAGCTGTGGCGGCCCTTGCCATAGCTGACTGGGCCTACCTGTTGGTCCGTGGCCGGGTCGAGGTATCGGCTCCGGCAGCTGAGGTTTTGAGTGACCCCAACATGCGGGAGATCTTTCTGGGCCGCGCGGCCGCCGAGGTCGCTGCCCGCAGTGTAGACGCCGAATGAACGGAGCGGAGGCGTTTGTGGCCACCCTCCGGGCACTCCGGGTGACAACCTTCTTCGGCCTTCCAGGTTCCACCGAAGCACCGCTGCTAGAGGCGCTGCGGGCCGACGGCTCCATCCGTTATGTGCTGGCGCTGCACGAAGGGGTGGTGGCTGCGATGGCGGATGGTTACGCCCGGGCCTCTGGCGGGCCTGCCGTGCTCGGGCTCCACACCACAGTCGGCGCCATGAATGGGATGAGCCAGCTCTTCAACTCGGCCAAGGACGGTGTCCCGGTGGTGATGACGGTCGGCCACAAGGACACCGGGGTGTTGGCTGAGGACGGCTTCTGCACCATTCCAGACCTCGCGTCACTGTTCCGCCCCTTCACCAAGAGGGCCCGACAGACCTTGGCGCCTCAGGCAATCGCCGCGGACCTAGCCCGCTCAGTACAGGCTGCGGTCAGCAGCCCGCCTGGGCCGACCTTCCTGGCCGTCCCGGAGGACTTCATGGCGGCCGAGGTCGCCGCTGCTCCAGATCCGGCCTCCCTGCCCGGCCTTGGTCGCCCACTGAGACTTGGGGCGGGGTTGCATGAAACCATCGACGAGGTGGCAACGTTGCTGGCGAACTCCTCAAGACCGGTCCTCATCCTGGGGACCGCCGCGGCGCCAGCGACCGCACAGGCTGCCGAGCTGGCCAGGGCGGCCGGGCTCGCGGTCGTCGCTGCCGACCTCACAGACCTGGCCAGTCTGAGTTATCCGGCTGACGGACCCGGGTATCTCGGGGTGTACGGCGACGAAGCCTCGGTCCTTGAGGGGTGCGACCTTGTCCTGGCTGTCGGGTGTCGGGTCTTCTACCCATTTTCAGACCGGCTGCGGCCCCGGCTTCCCCAAGGGGCTACCCTGGTGCACATCCATCCAGATCCGGCCCAAATCGGGATGTGCTCAGCGCCCGCGGTTGGGATAGCAGCCGACCCCAAGGAATCCCTTCAAGCGCTGCTCGATTCGTACTCGAAGCTGGGTGTCGAGGGAGGGTCCGCTTCGCGCCTCGAGCGGATAGCGGGCCTCCGAGCCGTTCGAGAGGAGAAGCTGGCCAAGGAGCTTGCTGCTAGCCGAGGTCGGTCGCCCGTAGACATGGCCGAGCTGGCGAACGCGATCGCTGGTGTCCTGCCCTTGGGGACGATTTTGGTGGAGGAGGCGGTCCGCGGCTCGAGGCAGGTCTTTCGCCATTGCGGGGTACCGCGAGGGGGCGAGATCTGGCGGAGTAGTGGGGGGGCTCTGGGCTGGGGACTTCCCGCTGCGGTTGGTGCGAAGCTGGCTCGGCCCGATCGGCCGGTGGTGGTTTTGGTGGGAGATGGGACTCTGCATTTCTCCCTCCAGGCCCTCTGGAGTGCTGTCACAAACCACGTCCCCATCGTAGTTGTGGTGTTGGACAACGGGGGCTATCTGGCGGTGAAGCGGGCGATCGAAAACATGTTGAGGCTGCCGATTGATCCGCGGGTCCATCCTGGAACCGAGATTCACGGAGTCGATCATGTGGGGGTGGCGCGGGCCTATGGAGCCGATGCCGAAGTGGTCGCAAGTGCGGAAGAGGCGGCTGGCTCGGTCAAGGCGGGATTGGCTTCCGACCGGGTGAGGCTGGTGGTGGTGCCGGTGGCGCAGATAAGGCCTTAGAGCGGAGATGGAGTCCACTTGAAGGGGAGGAGCGTCTACATATTGGCTGGGACCCGGGTTCTGGCATTTCGAGTTCTCGGGTGATCGGTCGCTTGAGTTGCGGCAGGTCGCCAGAGCGGCCGGGCCTTGGCCGTCCAGGAGAGCCTCGCCCGGCCATCAAGTGGCATGAGACGACGCTCGCCATTGCGACCACCGTGCCGTCGGCGCTTCCTTGGTCCGAACACGGATTTGGGACTGGCCTACTTGGGTCGCGCCCTGCTCCAGGTCTTGGCAGATGAGGCCGACTCTGGGGATCATGCTGCACACCGGCGACATGGGGTACCCGGACATCGTCCAGTTCGCGCAGAGGGCGGAAGCCGCCGGCTATGAACACTTCCTGCTTACGGAGGAGTCCGGGAAGGAGGCGTTCTCGCTGCTCGCTGCTCTATCGGCTGGAACTCAACAAATTCGCTTGGGAACGGGAATTGTCAGCTTCTTCACCAGAACCCCCACCCTGCTCGCGATGGCGGCGCGTTCGATCTGGGAGCTTTCATCCGGCCGATTCAGCCCCTTGGGAATAGGGACCGGAGGGATCGGGTTCATGACCCGCGGCCACGGCATGACCCTTGACCGCCCGGTTGGTCGCGCGCGTGAGACCGTGGAGATAGTCCGCGGCCTGCTCACTGAACCCAGGACCTCATATCACGGAAAGTGGTTTCAGGTTGACGACTTTCGGCTTCGCGAGGGTCCCCTGCCAGCCGGGGCGAGCGTGCCGATCTGGCTCGCCGCCCTGGGGCCGCAGATGGCGGCCATGAGTGGTAGGGTCGCGGACGGGATGATCAGCAACTGGCTCATCCCTGAGTCGCTCACGGAGTACCGGGAACTGATCCAGTCAGGCGCGGTGAGCTCTGGCCGCAGTCTGAGCGAGTTCCGAATCGCCAGTCTGACCATGGTATGCGTCGACCCTGGCGATGAGGAGGCCGTGAGTGCTGCCCGACGAGCGGTGGCCTTTTACTGCGCCAGCACTCATTACCACCACATAGCCGAACTTGCGGGGCTGGGTGATCAGGCGCGCCGGGTGCAATCGGTATGGCAGGGGCGCGACTTTGATGCGGCGGCATCGATGGTGACCGATGAGATGCTCTCCCGCTTCACGCTGGCGGGTTCCGCTCAGGAGAACACGGCTCGTCTCCAATGGATGATCTCGGAAGGTGTGCTTCCGATAATCTATCCGCTCCCGAGGCGATCAGGGATGGTGGCAGACCACTTCTCGGTACTGGAGCAGGCGGCGGTCTGGGCTGGGCTGAGGGGTTCCATCTGAACATGGAAGGGGTGATTCCGATTCCTCGGGAGCTGGCCACCCGATACCGGCGGAGGGGATATTGGGAGGACCGCCCACTCGGAGAGGTCTTTCACTCCTGCTTCCTCAGGTTTGCGGATCGACTGGCGGTCGTCGATGGTGACCAACGCTGGAGCTTTGCGGACCTTGGCGGTGGGGTGGAGCGAATGGCGCTGAACCTTATGGATCTGGGGATCGGGCCGCTGGATCGCGTCGTTGTCCAACTTCCCAACCGCCTGGACTTCGTTCTCCTGTACTTTGCCCTGCAACGGCTGGGGGCGATTCCGCTGCTGGCGCTGCCGGGTCATCGTGAGCATGAGATCGCGCACTACGTCAGCTTCGTGGGGGCGGTTGGCTACGCCGCGCCACCCAGCTACCCAGGATTCGATTGTCTGGAATTGGCGGCTCGGATGGTGGCGAGCGACCCCACCCTGCGATTGGTGCTGGTCGCTGGTGCCGCGCCGGATCAACCGGGGTGCGTGGGGATTCGCGACCTCCTGGTTCGGCAGCCCACCGCCACCATCGACCAGTTGCGCCGACTTGAGGTCGACCCCGACGAGCCTTGCGTCTTTCAGCTGTCCGGGGGAACAACAGGGATACCGAAGGTAATTCCCCGCACTCACAACGACTACCTCTACAACAGTCGCCTCATCGCCTCGGTGAATGACATCAGGGAAGGAGACAGGTTGCTGGTGAGCGCTCCCATCGGCCACAATTTCCCGCTGGCATCGCCCGGGATCCAGGGCTTCTTCCTCCACGGGGGCACGGCGGTGATGTGTCCGAGCCCTAGATCTGGAGTGGCTCTGCCTCTGATCGAGCGCGAAGGGGTTACTCACCTGGAAATCGTCCCCGCTATGGCCCTCTCCTGGCTTGATGACGGACCAATACCCGCTCATCGGCTGGAGTCGGTCCGAGTAATCAACAGCGGAGGGCAGAAGTTTCAGCGTGAGACCAAGGTGCGTATCGAGGCCGCGTTTGTCGGTGCCAAGGTGCAAGAGGTCTTCGGGATGGCCGAAGGGCTGCTGATGATCACCCGGCTGGATGATCCCCCAGAGATCAGGTTGGAGACAGTCGGCCGACCTATCTGCCCTGACGATGAGGTTAAGTTGGTCGCTGAGGACGGAGGTGAAGTCGGCTGGGGCGAGGTGGGCGAGCTCCTTTGTCGCGGGCCGTACACCCTACGCGGATACTATCGGGCACCCGAAGTGAATTGCCGCGCTTTCACCAATGACGGGTTCTATCGGTCAGGAGACCTTCTGCGTCAGCATCCCTCGGGAAACTACGTGGTCGAGGGGCGCAAGACGGATCTGGTAAACCGCGGTGGAGAGAAGATCAGCGCCGAAGAGGTCGAGGAGATGCTCCTCACTCATCCTCTGGTCGCGAACGTGGCGTGTGTGCCCATCCCTGACCGGATCCTCGGAGAGCGGATGTGTGCCTTTGTCCAGCCGCCGAGTGGCAGCGCTCCCACTTTGGATCAGCTGACCGCGCTGCTGACCGCGCGAGGACTGGCGCGATTCAAGCATCCAGAGAGGTTGGTACTTGTGGGCGAGCTACCTCTCTCTCCCTTTGGCAAGGTACAGAAGAGCGTTCTGGCCCGACGCGCCGCCGGGCTGGTCCGAGATTCCAAGGAGGATTTCCCAAATTGATCATTGACGCCTACTCTCATGTGTGCCCGGAGCGTCTCATCGAGGCGATCAACCGCGACTATCCGAGTGCCGAAGCGGCAGCCCTCGACAGCCGACCCTACCTGCGTGACGCCTCGAAACGAGTCAGATTCATGGACGAGGTGGGGATCGACGTTCAGGTCCTGGTCCTGGTTCGGCCCCCCATGTGGCTGGGCATGCCTCGCGATGTGATGTACCGGATGATGCGGGAGGCCCACCTTGGGATCGCCGCCATGGTCGCCGAATACCCCAACAGATTTGTTGGAACGGCAGTAGCCCCGGCCTGCGACGACCGAATCCTTTCTGAGCTTCAATTCGCCTGGGATGAGCTGGGCCTGGTGGGAGCTGAGATCTTCTCCAATGTCGAGAGCCAGCCGTTGGACGCCAGTGAAATGTGGCCGCTCTACGAGGAGGCCGAGCGTCGCGGTTTGCCCCTTTGGATTCACCCGCAACACACTTCATACCTCTACCCATGGATCAAGGAGTCCCTTTTGGATCGGAGCCTGGGGTGGCCGTTCGACACCTCGCTGGCGATGATGAGGTTGGTCTACGGCGGGGTCATGGAGCGCTTCCCAGAGTTGAAGATCGTGACCCATCACCTAGGAGGCATGATCCCTTACTTCGGTGCCCGACTGGATGCCTTTGACCATGAGATTGCCGAGTACCGGGCCAAGCAGCTTACGGGGGGAGCCGCGGTCGAACTCACGGCTCCGGTAGGTGACTATCTGCGGCGCTTCTACAACGACACCGCGATCAGTTACAGTCCGGCCACCCTGCGGTGCGGGTTGGACTACTTTGGCCCGCACCACGTGATGTTCGGAACCGACTTTCCCATGGGTTCGGCGGACGGTGAGACCTGGACGCGCGACATCCTGCGGGCTATTGCGGACACCGAGATGTCCTCTGATGATCGTCGTCTTCTGTTGAGCGGGAACATACAGCGGCTGTTGGGCCCTCGACAGGAGGGGAGCTGAGACCAATGACCGTGCAGGTTCGTGTAGTTCGTCTAATCTGGTACTGTCGTGAGTAGGGGGTACAGGGGCCGGGCCCGGATGCCAACTGCGTCGGGCAGCAGCAAAACATCGGAGCCGGAAGCGGGGAGTTCAAGGTCATGACCAACGATCAGCCCAATGTCGCCGAAGAGCTGGTGCGCCTCGGGTTCTCCACGTATGAGGCACGGACCTACGTTGGACTTCTTCTGGCGGGCGAAAGTACAGGGTATCGGATCTCCAACGACACCGGGGTGCCGCAACCCAAGGTCTACGAGACGCTGCGCCGCCTTGCCGACAGAGGGGCTGCCACTCTGGTAAACCAGCGACCCGCGCGTTACGCGGCGGTACCGCCAGACCAGCTTTTGGGTCATCTGCAAGGGGAGTTCAGTAAGCGGCTGGAGCGGGCTCGCACCGGCTTCCGTGACCTTCCCGGTTCGGCCACTGAGTCCAAGAGCCTGCCAGTCAATCGGCTGAGCAGTATCGACGCGGCACTGGAACAGGCGCGTCGGGCAATCGATGGATCAGCGACGCGGGTCTATTTGCACGCCCGGCGGGACGAGCTCAAGCCCCTCGCCGGTGCGGTCAAGTCGGCGGCCGCGCGCGGTGTAGAGTTCGTGATGGTTCACTTCGGCTCGCTGCCGTTTCCGGCTCCCCCGGGTCGCATAGTGCGCCACGCCAGTACCGACGGTACTCTCTACGCCTCGCGAGGAGTTCGACACTTGGCCGCTGTGGTCGACTCTCGGTGGGGGCTGTGGGTTCTTTCCAGGGAGGGGCAGCCGGACGAGGGGTTCTACGCGCACAGCCCACTGCTGGCGAGCCTGGTCAAGACCTACATCCGCCACGATCTCTTCGTGCAGCGGATATATTCGGATTTCCCCTCCGAACTTGAGCGGGCATATGGACCCGGCCTGCTCAGCCTCACCGATTTCTCTGCCGAAGATGGGCTTGAGGAGGTCGCCGGGGAGGTCGGCTAGGAATCCAGCTCTCTGCCTACCGACTGCGGTAGGTATCCTTAGGTCTAACCTTGTCACAGGCGGGACCTGTACCCGTCTCGATAGTCTTCCAATGGGAGCCAGGATACCTATGACGCTAGATGGAGTCGTCCCGTTTCCCGCAGAGTTTCAGCGGCTCTACCGGGAACGAGGATATTGGGAGGACTTGACCATGGATCAGGTCTTCAGAGCTGCGTTCGCCAACCACGCCGACCGCACAGCCATCGTTTTTGAAGATCAGGCTGTCACCTACTCTCAACTTGGCGAGCGGTCTGACCAGCTCGCAGGCTGGTTATGGCAAGAAGGGATCAGGCCACTGGACCGGGTGGTGGTGCACCTGCCGAACCGTCTCGATTTCGTCTATCTTCACTTCGCCCTCCAGCGTCTGGGAGCTGTTCCGATCATGGCCCTAGCGGCCCACCGCCGCTACGAGATAGACCACTATCTTCGTCTGGCCGAGGCCACCGCTTATTTCGGGACTGATCCCGAGTTGGCTGCTGAGGTGAAACTCACCAATCCCCAACTGCGGCTGGTGGTGACTGGTGACGAGCTGGTGCACCCCCCAACGGCCCCGGCAGCGCCAGCGGTCGCAGTGGATCCCACGGACCCCTGCCTCCTGTTGCTGTCGGGCGGCACCACCGGGATTCCCAAACTCATTCCCCGGACTCATAACGACTACGTCTACAACACCAAAGCGGCGTCGATTGCCCAGGCTCTGTCTCCCGAAACGGTGCAGCTCTGCGTCCTGCCGCTGGCTCACAACATGCCCTTGGCCTGTCCCGGGATACAGGGGGTATTCTTAGCCGGCGGCCGGGTGATTCTGCTCGGCAGCACCAGGCCCGAGGCGGTGCTGCCGGCAATCGAGCGCCACAGGACCACTCACGTGGCCGGGGTCCCAGCCCTGTACATCAGGTGGCTGAGTGATCCGCTCAGTGCGACCTCCGACCTGGGTTCAGTCCGCCTCCTCCAATCCGGTGGCCAGAGGCTGCAACCCGAGGTGAGGCGGCGCATGGCGCGCACCTTTCCCAACGCATTTGTCCAAGAGAACTTCGGAATGAGTGAGGGGACTCTCTTCTTCACCAGCCGAGATGACCCTGAAGAGGTGCGATTGGAGACCGTTGGGGTTCCAGTTTGCCCCGACGATGAGGTGCGGCTCACACTGGAGGACGGGAGTCCGGCGCCAGACGGGGAAGTTGGCGAGCTAACCGTGCGGGGTCCCTACACGCTGCGTGGGTACTATCGGGCCGCGGACTACAACCAGCGGGTCTTCACCCCAGACGGTTTCTACCGCTCCGGAGACCTGATGCGCCGTCACCCTTCCGGTGCTTACCTGGTGGAGGGCAGGATCAAGGACCTGATCAATCGAGGGGGGGAGAAGATCAGTGCTGAGGAGGTGGAAAACCTCATCCTGACTCACCCGAAGGTTCGTGATGTGGCGTGCATCCCCCTTGCGGATCCTGTTTTGGGCGAGCGGATGTGCGCCTGCGTCATCACACTGGGCGGCCAGGTCGTGACTCTGGGTGAGTTGACCACTCACCTCATGGAACTGGGACTGGCGAAGTTCAAGTGGCCAGAACGAGTTGAACTGGTGGAATCCTTCCCCCTCTCGCCCTTTGGGAAGGTCTCCAAAAAGGCGCTTGCAGATCGGTTTGCTGCAGAGTGAACCAGTGGGTAGCCCCCTGGCCGGAACGCCCCGGGAGGCTACCCACTCTCAGCCCGCGTCGGTGCCGTAAAGCAGCCGATGCGAGTTGGCATACAGGATTTTGTGCTTCACGTCCGCAGGCAGATCGATCTCCTCGAAGTCCTTGAGCCATCGGGCAGCGGTCATCACCGGGGCATCCGTCCCGAAGAGGACCCGGTCCGGGAAGATGGACTTTGCGTACTTCCATACCGTCTCAGGAATGTACTTCGGTGACCAGCCGGAGAGTTCCAGGTAGCAGTTGCGGCGGATCCAAACCACCGATATGGCCTGATTAACCCAGGGGAAGCCGAAATGCGAAAGGATGATCTTGAGGTCGGGAAAGTCCAGCGCCACCTCATCGAGCAAAGTCGGATCGCCGTACTGCATGCGGCCCCCGGACTGGTTGTGTCCAGTGTGAACGAGTACCGGAATCCCGAGCTCCTGGGCCTTGGACCAGAGGGGGTAGTGGGCGCGATCGTTGGGATAAAAGTGCTGGGTCGGCGGATGCAGTTTGAGACCGGTCATTCCGAGTTCCCGAATGGCATGTTCCAGTTCGAGCACCGCGAGCTCGTGCTTGTTGGGGTCCACGCTGGCGAATCCGATGAGGCGATCCGGGGCCTTGGCAACCATGTTGGCCACCATCTCGTTGGGGACCCTCCAACCGTGAGTCGTCTCACAGTCGAACGCGAGTAGCACGGACCGTTCGACATCGGACTGATCCATCTCGCGGACCATGTCTTCCACTGTGACCGGGCTGCCTCCGAAATTGAAGGTCTTGCGGGCGTGACCCCAGAACCAATCCGGAGTGACCGCCAACACCTCCTCGGTGTACGGGTGAACGTGAATGTCGATGGACTTCAATGCCTGCTCCCCAAATTCATCTTTCGCCGTCTCGAGACTTTCTCTCGCCTATGTAGTCGCGCTGTAACCGCCGTCGATCACGACCACCGATCCCGTGACCATGTGGTTCGACGTGATCAGGGAGACCACAACCTCAGCAACATCCTCTGGCGTGGCCACCCGACCTAGCGGGGTGTGACTGGCGCGGCGGTCCATCAGGCGCTGGTAGTTGTCTCCCAGCGTCTGCTCCATCCATTCCCCGAGCACCCATCCTGGAGCCACCGCGTTGACCCGGACCCGGGGGGCGAGCGACCTGGCCAGAGTCCGGGTGAGGTTGGCGACGGCCGCCTTGCTGGCAGCGTAGGGGAGGGGCTGGGCGCTCGGTCGAACCCCGGCTATGCTCGACATGTTCACGACGCTCGCGTCATCAGAAAGCCGGAGCATGGGTAGAGCAGCTCGAGTTACCTGGAACAGGCCGCGGACATTGACCGCGAAGACACGGTCCCATGCGTCAAGCTCCATTGCGTCGAAATCCTCGGGGGCGGTCTCAACCGTCATCCCCGCGTTGTTCACCAAAGCGTCCAGTCTGCCGAAGGCGCTGGCGCAGCTGCGCAACATCTCTCGCACTGCGGCTTCGTCACTCACGTCTGCCCGCAGGGGCAGGGCTTGCGCGCCGAAGCTACGAACTAGAGCAGCGGTCTCCTCGGCCTGCTCCGCGCTTCGGCTGAAGTTGACCGCGACGTCGTAGCCGCTCTGGGCGAGAGCCACCGCTACACTCCGACCCATCCCGCGAGAGGCTCCGGTGACCAGAGCCGCCCTGCGATCGGCGCTCAACTCAGTTCCTCCGAGGACGAAATCTCCAAGGCAGCGCCGTTGAGATCCACGGTCAGGGTTGTCGGCACCGGATGCCGGAAGGTCTGACTGGCGTGGCAGGCTCTCTCGGCGTGCAGACAGAGTCTGGCCACCGCCTCGGGCGGCGCCGGACTCTTCACACTCAGCCGGAACTCCACGCGCTGAAACGCGCCCAGGGGGCCGCCGAGGTCATACTTATCTGCCAGGCTGAAGGTGGCGCGCACGTCGGCTTCGGCATCCCATATCGCGACTTCGTAAAGAGGCGAAAACTTCGCCAGTTGGGTGAGCATTCAAAAAGCCGCCCCGGCCAGCAGGTACTGCAGAGGCCTCGGCGCGGTACCTCCACCACCTCCATCTTTCGGTTCATCGGACTCCAGCCGGAAGCTGCCGACCCGGCCCTCCATATGCAGGTCGCGATCAATACGCGCGACCGCCCGTTGGGTGATCATCGGCTGGCCCGCTGCCTCTGACTTGCTGGCTTGGTAAACGCGGCGCATGCGCTCCAGGTCTACCCTTGGCTCTGGTTCGCTCATCACAACTGTCCTCCTAGTAGTCGCCACATCTTCTCCGGCGAATAGGGCGGGTTGGTCTGCCCAACCCCCAGCCCCAAGAGCGCATCCGACACGGCATTGGCAATCGCAGCAGGCACCACGATGCAACCTGATTCGGCCACCCCCTTGGTTCCCAGAGGGCTGAGCGGCGACCTGGTTGGTCTGAACTCCGTGAGCATCTCGATGGCTACATCCGGCATGGTGGGGATGGAGTAGCTCATGAAGCCTTCGGTGAGGGGCTGGCCCTCGCCGTCGTGGGCGACCTCCTCAAAAAGGGCCGCAGCGACTCCTTGAATGCTCGAACCGATCACCTGTCCTTCCGCGAGCAGTGGGTTGATGATCGGCCCCGCGTCGTCGACGGTGACCAGCCGCTCGACCCGCACAAAGCCAGTTTCCCGGTCAATCTCCACGGTGGCTACCGAGGCACTGGACCCAAAGGCCAGCCGCGGCAGGGTGAAGCGACCGTCGCCTCGAAGTTCTGGCAGGTCACCGTCCGGTCGGGTGGCAGCAGCCTTCGCGATCTCCGCTAGGGTGATGAGCTGCTCGCTGGCCGCACTGCCAATCGCTCCGTGATGCCACCTCAGCTCCTCCTCAGGAATGTCAAGGAGATGGGCGGCCCAGATCGTGCATCGGCGCTGAAGCTCCTCAATCGCCAGGAGGATTGCCCCTCCGCCGACGGTCACCGAGCGGCTAGCGAAGGTTCCCATCCCCAGGGGAACTTCCGCGGAGTCACCGCTATGGACCTCGATGTCGTTGGTGTCGATCCCCATCGCGTCCGCTGCAATCTGTGAGAAGGTGGTCGCGTGGCCCTGCCCGTGGTCGCTTGAACCCGGAAGTAGTAGCACCCGACCATCCGGCTGCAGGGCAGCGGCAGCGGTCTCCCAGTTGCCGTTTCCGCTGGACTCGACGGCGACTGCAACTCCAATCCCTCGAAGCTTGCCGCCAGATCGGTCACTCGCCAGACGGGTGCGCTCCTTGGCGTAGTCGGCCAGCTCCACAGCCCGGTCCAGCAACCCTGGATAGTCGCCGGAGTCATACTCGGTCCCGGTCGAGGCGAGGTACGGGAAAGCTTCTGGCGGTATTAGATTCAGCTTCCGTATCGCCACCGGGTCGAGTTCCATCTCCACCGCCGCCAAGTCGGCGAGGCGCTCGATCACGAATGTGGCCTCGGGTCGGCCGGCGCCCCGGTAAGGTCCGGTCGGCACCTTGTTGGTGGCTGCCCCGATCACCTGCACATCGGCTGCGGGTATGTCGTAGGCACCGGTTACGAGGCTGCTCGCGGTTGCACCCACAACAGCTGTGTGCCCCATGAGATAGGCGCCGGCGTCGAAGATCATGCGAACGCGGAGAGCTTTGAAGTGGCCCGTCGCGTCCACTGCAAGTTCGGCGTCTGCTTCCATTCCCCGTCCCTGGTAGGCGGCGAGGAACCCTTCAGAGCGCGTTTCGACCCATTTGACGGGACGGCCCAACTTGATGGCCGTCACCGCCGCGACAACATATTCGGGAGTCAACCCTCCCTTGCTCCCGAAGGCTCCCCCGACGTCGGGCACGACCACCCGAATTCGGTCTAACGGACGCCCCAGGACGTAGGCCATCTGCATCCGCGGTCGGTGGGGGTCCTGGGACGAACACCAGAGGGTCAGAAGATCTTCATCGGCTGAGTAGGCGGCGACGCACCCCCTTGGTTCGATGGGTGACCCCTGAAGCCGGGGAATGGCGAATTGCGCCCTGATCACCCGGGCGGCCAGCTCGAACTCCCCATCCACGTCGCCCGATTGATGATGGTAGGAGAAAAGCACGTTGTCTGGTGCGGCCGCCTGGACCGGAGGGCCGCCATCCAACGCCGCCCTGGGGCCGCCCACGGACGGCAGGGACTCCATCTCCGGCCAAACCAGGTCGGCGGCGTCGGCAGCCTGACTCGGGGATTCCGCCACCACCGCGACCATGGCCTCGCCAGCGAACCTAACCACATCGCCGGCCAAGATTGGCATCGGAACGTCGGCGACCTCGAAGTCATTCGGAAGCTGCGTGGCTCGGAGGGGCAACGGAAGCAGGCCCTCGGGTAGATCTGCCGCCGTAAGAAGCTGCAGAACACCAGGTGCGGCTTTGGCCGCTCCCAGATCCAGAGCCCGAATTCTGGCGTGGGGTAGCTGACTTCTGATGAAGGCGAGATGGAGGCAGTCGGAGAATGGCAGGTCATCCAGGTACGCGCCCTGCCCACGGACCAAACGGGAGTCCTCCCGCCGGACCTGGGATCGTCCGATCCATGGCTCAGTCAAAGATCTCCGACTCCATTCTTTCCTGTCCGGTCCAGCCCCTAGGCGGGGAGAACGGTCCTGCCTCGTGCTACCGACGGCGGTGGGTAGGATTTTAAGGCTTGGGAGCCAGTTGGAGCAGGACGTCCCTTATGGCGGGCCGGTGAGACTTCTTTCCCCTGTCAACTAGCCGGTAAGCGTGCGCCGGATGGCCCTGGGCGGTGTTTGGCGGGGGAATCTGCACTTGGCGCGACGGTGGCGGTGTCGCCGACCGATCCCACTTCTATGGGAAGGGGTCTGAAGCTCGGTGATCCCCGGGTCCAACCCAATCCCTCGCGGCCGACGAGCGGTGGCAGCCTGATAGGAGGCTGGGTCGCGGGCTGGGCAGGTCCCGTCCCCTGGGTGGGGAGACGGTTGGGGGAACGGCCGAACCACGAGATACGGTCTAGGGAAGTGGGAGGAGCCCCAAGTTGGGCACTCCCCGGTATGGGAACTGAATTACCGCGGTCTGGAGCGAAGTTCCCGAAAGCTGGCGGTGGTGAGTGTCATCGGTTCCCTGGAGGAGTCGGCTGGCTCGCCGGTCCGGGGTGGGACCGCCGCTACCCAAACCTCGGAGGCGCCGGCTGGGCATCATCTCCAGCACCGCATCGCAGTCCCGTAGAGCCGTGCCGGTTGGCGGTCACTGCTGGCGCTCGATCAGTTCTCGATGGGCAAGCCGGCGGCCTCAGCGTTGCTGAAGTCGTCGTCAACGAGGACCACCGAGTGGCCCGACCGGTCAAGAAGGCTGGCAGCGACGCTGGCGCGGTAGCCGACGCCGCAGTGGACCCAGAACTCTTGGTTTGGCAGCTCGTCCATTCTTTGGGATAGCTCCTGAATTGGAATGTTTCTCGAACCAGCCAGATGGCCGGCTCGCCACTCCTCGGCTTGGCGCACATCGAGCACAGCAGCTCCTTCGGGCAGACCACGCGCCAGACCGTCGAAGTCAGTAACCGGGTAGCCGCTCACCTCCAGCAGGGCGGAGTTGCCCGTGAATCCGATGGTGCTGGCCTCAAGTTTGTCCAGACCGATCCGGGATAGGGCCCGGCGAGCCGTGCGGAAGTCAGCGGGACCCTCGGTCAGCAGGGTCAGAGAGCTGCCGAACGGCGAGAGCCAGCCGACGTAGGTCGAGAAGCTGGTGGCCAGCTCCATCCCGACGGTGCCCTTGAGGTGCGCGGTCGCAAAATCTCTGCGCGGCCTGGTGTCGATGACCCAAGCGTCACCCTGCAGTCGGCGGCAAAGCGCCTCCGAGTCCAGCTCGGAGATCTCCGCAATCTCGGCAAAGGGGGTTGGACCTATTCGGTTGAGCGGAGCCATGTGGGCGTAATAGGAGGGGTACGGACCCAGTCCAGCGATGACCGCGGCCACGAAGGAAGTCTCGTCCAAAGAGGTGGCTGCCAGGTTTTGAGCGAGTTCACTGGCGATATCTCCAGCCCCGGCGCTCGACGTTCCCACGGACGCGCAGAAGCTTCCGAAGCCGTGTGTGGGCAGGACCCTGGTCCAAGGCGGGAGGTCTGCCATGAGCCGCCGGGCTGACCGGTACTGATCTCTGGTGAGGGTGTCGGTCAGCGCCGGATCTATGAGATCCGTACGACCCACGGTGCCGTAGAGGAGCGATCCCCCGGTCAGCACTGCCACTGATCGGCCGGCTTCGGTGACCGCGTAGGAGATGTGGTTCGGCGTGTGACCGGGCGTATGAAGAGCACTAACCGTGAGGGTGCCGGACTCAAAGTCGTCACCGTCCAGAACCGGGCGGCGGGGAAACTCCACGGAGTCGGCGGCCGCCACACAGTACTCGGCGCCCACTAGGTTTGCCAGCGTCAGTCCGCCGCTCAGGTAGTCGTTGTGAATATGAGTCTCGAAAACGTGGGTGATCCTTACTCCAGCGCTCACGATCCGGTCTAGGAGGCGGTCGACATCTCGTTGGGGGTCGACCACGAACCCGTAGCTGCCATCATGAACCAGGTAACTGCGGTCTCCCAGTTCAGGCGTTTCCACAACCACCACTTGCATCGGGCGTATCCTCCTCTGATGGCTCCGGCCGACAACGCCCGCTTGGCGATATGTCCGGACTTGTGCCCATGCTAGTGCTGAGGGAGCTGGATCTCAAGTTTCAGGTTGGGCCGAGACCGACGTCAGTTTCGTCTCTACCCAACCAACCTCGCCCACGACTTCGGCAGGGAGCAAATCGGCATTGGCAGGAGCGGTCTCAAGAGGAGAGGGGTCTTGGCTAACTTGACCGGGAACGGGGGGTCGATGGGAATGCAACCACTTCGGCGTGACCACCCGCTTCCCCTTTGGGCTCAGTTGGCATCTGAGTTGAGGCGCCGGATCGAGGGCCAGGAATTTACCGTCACCTTCCCCACCGAGATTGAGTTGTCAGCGAGCTACCAGGTCAGTCGGCACACGGTTCGTGAGGCGCTGCGCAAGCTGCGCGCAGAAGGTGTGGTCGATTCCAGAAGGGGGAGAGGCAGCAGAGTGGTCGAGCCGCGCTTCCAGCAGCCGTTGGGTGCGCTGTACAGCCTCTTTCGATTTGTGGAATCGCAGGGAGCTCACCAGACAAGTCAGGTGCGTCAGCTGGAGCAGACAACCAACGATCAGGCGGCCAGGATGCTGGGCCTTCCCCCTGAGGGCCAGCTCATCTATCTCGAGCGACTTCGTCTGGCCGACGGGGATCCCCTAGCGCTGGATCGGGCGTGGGTCTCGGCCGGGCTGGGCGGGCCGCTATTGAAGGCCGACTTTTCCCACTCGGCCCTCTACGACCAGATGGCGGTGCTCTGTGGAACCAGACCTGACAGTGGTCGAGAGGAAATCCGGGCGGTCGTTCCCAGTCCGGCGGAGCGGACACTTCTGAGGCTGCGCTCTGGCACTGGGGCGTTCCAGATCGAGCGGCTCGGGTACGCGGATTTCAAACCGATCGAGTGGCGTATCACCCTCATCAGGGCTGACCGATACAGCTTTGCCGTCGACTGGTTGGGGCAGCACCAGGTTCGGGTTGGCGCTCAGCAGTCCTCTTCGGTGACGCCCCCGATCGACCGCTGAGCGGGCTGCCCTCAGATCGCAGGGGCGGGCGCTTGTGTTCCATGGGTGCGCACCAGTGTCGGAGTCTCTAAAATCCGGACAACCGGTCAAAGTGCCAGGGGAGCTATGAGATACGGATTCGCGATAGACCAGGGCACCTGCATCGGATGTCATGCCTGCACGGTCGCCTGCAAGACTGAGCACAAGGTCCCAGTTGGGCAGTTCCGGACCTGGGTGAAGTACGTCGAGAAGGGCGCCTTCCCCTCCACCCGACGGGAGTTTGCCGTGATGCGTTGCAATCACTGCAGCGACGCCCCTTGTGTGGCAATCTGCCCCACGAAGGCACTCTTCAAGCGGCCCGATGGGATCGTCGACTTCGACAGTGATCGTTGCATCGGTTGCAAGAGCTGCCTGCAGGCCTGCCCTTACGACGCCATTTATATAGATGACGAGACTCACACCGCTGCGAAGTGCAACTTCTGCGCCCACCGGGTGGATCAGGGGCAGGAGCCGGCCTGCGTTGTGGTGTGCCCCACCCATTCGATTTGGGTGGGGGACCTCGACGATCCCAAGAGTGGTATCAGTCGACTGATCGCGGAGAGGCCGACGGCGGTCCGGTCGCCCGAGCAGAACACCCATCCCAATGTCTTCTACCTCGGCGCTGACCGAGTAGCCCTGGACCCGCTGGAGGCGCCGGTGGCGGACACCTACATCTACTCCAAGCCCGACGACCAACGTCTCGAATACGCCCAGGGTCAAGGTAAGCGTCCGGCGGAGGCAGCTCGGACAACGCTCAACACCGCCCATCCGCGACCGTGGGGGTGGCGGGTATCGGGCTATCTATGGACCAAGTCGGTGGCGACTGGGGCGCTGTTGGTGGCCGCTCTGTCCCTGGTCGCCAACGGCCGGATGGGACCGGAGGTGCTGCTGGCGGCGCCGGCCGTCGCCTTGCTGATGGCCATAGTGACGGGGGTGCTTCTCATCTGGGACCTGAAGCGACCGGAGCGGTTTCTCTACATCTTCTTGAAGGCAAACCCTACCTCCTGGTTGGTGTGGGGGACTGTTGCTTTCAGCCTGTACTCGGTGGTCAGTGGGGTCTGGCTGCTTTTGGGAGTTATGGGCTCGGCCGGCATTCTTGGACACTCGGGGGTAGCGCTGAGTTTTGAGATCCTGCGCTGGGTGGTTCTGCCGGTGGCGGTGGTGACGGCCGGCTACTCGGCCCTGCTCTTCAATCAGGCGGAGGGGCGGGACCTTTGGCAGTCCCCGATCTTCTTCTGGCACCTACTGGACCAGGCGCTTCTGGCAGGATCCGGAGCGCTGCTGCTGGTGGGACTCCTCACCTCACCTGTCGCCGCTGAGACCAGATTCCTGCTGGTGATCCTGGTGTGTGCGGCGGTGGGGCACCTGCTCCTGCTCACCATGGAGCACGTGGGTCACCATCCCAGCCGTCAGGCCGCCATGGCGGCCAAGCTGATGATCCTTGGGCCATACGCCAAGGAGTTCTGGTTGGGGGCGGTGGCGGTGCCGGTCCTGGTCATCGCTCTGGCCAGCGGTTCTCTCCCGGGAGCCCTGATAGCGGTCGGGGCGGTCGCCGGGGCCATCGTGCAACCGGGGCTGCTAGCGTATGAAACCGCCTTTGTGCGAGCCGGTCAGGATGTCCCTCTCTCCTAGGGACGAAGGCGGCAGCGCTGCCGGCCCAAAGGCCCCGATCGGGGGCTCTGTGGAACTGCCTGGGCAGCGCCGCCACGAGCATTTGAGCAACTACCCACCGGTGGAGAGTTGGGATGACCACGTTGAGTTAGACGCCAAGGCTCACCCGAGGCGTGTGGAGCACCACTACACCCTGGTGCCCACCACCTGTTTCAACTGTGAGAGCGGGTGTGGTCTGCTGGCCTACGTGGACCACGAGGATCTCTCCATCCGAAAGCTGGAGGGGAACCCCGCCCATCCCGGCTCCAGGGGGAGAAATTGCGCCAAGGGTCCGGCCACGGTGAATCAATTGGACGATCCGGAGCGGATACTTCACCCGCAGCGCCGGGTGGGCCCAAGAGGCGGTGGGCAGTGGGAGGATGTCAGCTGGGACCAGGCGCTGGACGACATTGCCCAGCGCATTCGCACGGCGATCCTGGAGAACCGGCGGCGGGAGGTCATGTACCACGTCGGACGTCCCGGAGAGGATGGGTTCGCGGAGCGGTTTCTGATGGCCTGGGGAGTGGATGGCCACAACAGCCACACCAACATCTGCTCGGCCGGGGCCAGGTTGGGGATGACCCTGTGGGCGGGGTACGATCGGCCCTCGCCTGACTACGCCAACGCCAAGGTGATCCTGCTCCTCTCCAGCCATCTGGAGACCGGCCACTACTTCAACCCCCATGCCCAGAGAATCATTGAGGCAAGGCAGAACGGGGCACGGCTGGCGGTGATTGACCCGAGGCTGTCCAACACGGCGGCCAAGGCTGACCTATGGATCTCGCCCTGGCCCGGAAGTGAGGCGGCGATCCTGCTGGCGATCGCTTCCTACCTCCTGCGCACAAGAAGGGTGGATCGGGAGTTCGTCAGCCGCTGGGTGAACTGGCGGACCTATCTGAGGGAGATGCATCCGCTTGAGCCGGTGACCTTCGAGAGCTTCCTCGAGAGGTTGGAGTCGGACTACTCCTCGTACACCTTTGAGTTCGCAGCCGAAGAGGCGCAGATCCCTGTGGAGGAGGTCGAGAGGCTGGCGGAGCTGGTGGCCAACTCGGACCACAGGCTGGCGACGCACGTCTGGCGCTCCGCCTGCGCTGGCAACTACGGAGGCTGGCAGGTCGCCCGTTGCCTGTGGCTGCTGGTGGTGCTGACGGGCAGCGTCGGGACCAAGGGGGGCACGAGCCCGAACGGATGGGACAAGTTCATTCCCCACGGACCCAACATGCCGCCCCCTGTGACCGAGTGGAACGAGCTTGCCTGGCCCCAGGAGTATCCGACCTCAACCAATGAGATGTCCTTTCTGCTGCCGCATCTGCTCAAGGACGGGCGGGGCCATCTCGAGGTCTACTTCAGCAGGGTCTACAACCCGGTCTGGACCAACCCTGATGGTTTCAGTTGGATGGAGGCCTTGACCGACGAGAGTTTGGTCGGCTGTCACGTGGCGCTGACCCCGACCTGGTCGGAGACCGCCCAGTTCGCGGATTACGTGCTGCCCATGGGCCACTCGGCGGAGCGGCACGACACCCAGTCCTACGAGACCCATTCCGGCAAGTGGCTGGCATTCCGGCAGCCGGTCAGACGGGTGGCGATGGAACGCCGGGGAGAGGTGGTTCGGGACACCAGGGACGCCAACCCCGGGGAGGTGTGGGAGGAGAACGAGTTCTGGTTCGAGCTGTCATGGCGGATCGACCCCGATGGCCAGCTCGGGATTCGTCGCTATTTCGAGTCGCCGTATCGGCCCGGAGAGCGGATAACGGTGGACGACTACTATCGCTGGGTATTTGAGAACAACGTACCGGGACTTCCGGAAAAGGCGGCCGCGGTGGGGCTGTCCCCTCTGGCGTACATGCGCAAGTTCGGTGTGGTTGAGCTTGCCAAGGATCAGTACCGGCTAGATGAGCGGCCGCTGACTGAACTTGAGATGCGAGGTTTCTCACCGGACGAGGAGGGTGTGCTGCGCCGGCCGGTCCGTGACGACGAGGCCCCGCCCTTGGTGGGCGAGGCCGGATCCCTAGGCCTGGTGCACGAGGATGGCACGGCCACCGCGGGATGGTTGACCCCGTCGCGCAAGCTGGAGATCTACTCGACCAGCATGCGCGACTTCGGCTCTGGGGACCAGGCTACTCCCGGGTACATCGAGTCTCATGTTTCACGCCGCCGGATCAACCTGGAAGCTGGGGAACTGGTGTTGGTGCCGACCTTTCGGCTACCGACACTGATTCACACGCGGTCTGGGAACGCCAAATACCTGAACGAAATCTCCAACACCCACCCCCTGTGGTTGAACAGCGAGGACGCCAGGCGTCACGGTGTCGCGACCGGGGAGATGGTGCGGATCTCCACTCAGATTGGCCACTTCGTCTGCCGGGTCTGGTCCACCGAGGGTATTCGACCAGGGGTCTGCGCACTCTCTCATCACATGGGCAGGTGGCGGCTTCACGAGGGGCAGGGGAGCGGGTGGGTCTCCGGTGAGGCGGAGCTTGAGAGGCCAACTCCCAGCAGCTGGCTGCTGCGCTATCGCGGGGGCGTCACCCCCTTCAGCTCCACAGATCCGGACAGCGAGCGGATCTATTGGGAGGACCCTGGAGTCCACCAGAATTTGGCCTTCCCGGTTCAGCCAGACCCCTGGTCGGGGATGCACTGTTGGCTCCAGAAGGTGAGGCTAGAGAAAGCGCATGAGGGCGACCGCTATGGGGATGTCTTCGTGGACACCGGCAAGAGTCGGGAGGTGTATCGGGAATGGCTCGACCTGGCGAAACCCAGATTGGGACCTGGCGGGCAGCGCCGCCCCGAATTCCTGATGCGTCCCGTCAAGCCGACCAGGGCCACCTTCCGGGTGGTCCCCCGGGCTGCCGACAGCTGATCGCTGGACCCTCGAAAGTTCTGATACTGCCAATTCACTCTGCGGTACCCTCTTGGGGCCAATGGTCACAGAAGTTACGTCGACGCCCGCTGCCGGCCTCCTGAGGGGAGTGGTCGACTGCGTTGATCGTGGTCGTCTGGAGGCGCGGCTCAATTCTGGGGCCTCGCTTCGCATCAAATTCGGGGTGGATCCCAGCGCCCCAGACATACACCTTGGGCACGCGGTCCCGCTCTTCCTCTTGCGACGCTGGCAGGAGGCGGGACACCTCCCGATCCTCATCATCGGAGACTACACGGCGAGAATCGGGGATCCCACGGGACGGTCAGCCACCAGGCCCCAGCTGACTGCGGCGGAGGTCGCGGAAAACACCGAGACCTACCTCCGGCAGCTGTACGCGGTGGTCGACGAGGGCAGCGTTGAGCTGCACTATCAGAGTGAGTGGTACGGGGATTTCGGTCTCGACAGGGTGCTGGAGCTGGCGCGTTCGACCACCGTTGCCCAGCTGCTGCAACGCTCAGACTTCGATCAGAGGATGAACAGCCAGCAGGCCATTGGAGTTCATGAGCTCTTCTACCCGCTCCTCCAGGGTTATGACTCCGTCGCCATCCGGGCTGACGTCGAACTCGGAGGTACCGACCAACTCTTCAACCTGTTGCGCGGTCGGGAGGTGCAGCAAGCCTACGGGATGGCTCCCCAGGACGTGATCACGGTACCGCTCCTGGTTGGAGTGGACGGGGTGCGCAAGATGAGCAAGTCCCTGGGAAACGCTGTGGCCGTTTCCGACCCAGCCGACCAGCAGTACGGGAAGTTGATGTCGGCGCCGGACTCGGTCACCCTTCGCTACTTGGAGCTTCTGACCGACACCCCCACCCGGGAGCTGGAGCGACTTCGGACGGGACTGGAGGCGGGCACCATCCATCCTCGCGACCTCAAGGCAGAGATGGCCGGCCGCGTCGTGGAGCTCTTCCATGGAAAGGACGGGGCGGCAGCTGCCGCGGCGGAGTTCGAACGGGTATTCCGGGGTCGCGAGCTTCCGTCCGATGTATCGGAGATCTTCCTCCCTGCGGAGCCGATCGAGGCGCGCGACCTGCTAGTGCTCACCAAGATGGCCAGCTCTCGCAGCGAAGCGGGTCGACTCATCAGCCAGGGAGCGGTGAGGATAGACGGGGTGAGGTTGGAGGGCCGCGAGGAGCGGCTGGTGCCAAGGGACGGAAGCATTTTGAAAGTGGGGCCGAGGCGGGTGGTCCGACTTCGGAGTTCATGAGCTCCGTAGAGGCCTGCGGGACCGACTTCAACCCGGTGCTACGCTCTCTTCTCGGTTGGCGGCTGTAAACTTGACGGGAATGGATGTTCTGGTGGCGGGCAAACCTTCCCGCAGGTGTAGGAAGCGGAGGTAGACGGTGTCTGGGCACTCCAAATGGGCCGGGATCAAGCACAAGAAGGCGTTGGTTGACGCTCGCAAGGGTCAGACCTTCACCAAGGTCGCCAGCGAGATCACAGTCGCTGCCCGGGAAGGTGGCGCTGACCCGGGAAGCAACTTTCGATTGCGGCTCGCGATGCAGAAGGCGCGCGAGGTGAACATGCCTGCGGACAACATCGATCGGGCCATAAAGCGTGGCACCGGTGAGCTCCAGGGGGCAGCGATAGAGGAGATCCGGTACGAGGGTTATGGGCCAGGTGGAGTCGCAGTGCTGGTTGACTCCCTCACCGACAACCGCAATCGGACAGTAGCCGCCATCAGAAACCTGTTCACCAGGTCCGGGGGCAGTCTGGGGGAGACCAACTCGGTGGGGTGGATGTTCAACCGCACCGGGCTCATCCTCATCGCTCCCGGCAAACGGGACCCGGAGGCCCTCGCTCTGGAGTCGATTGAGATGGGCGCTGACGATGTCCAGATCGATGAGTCGGGGGTTGAGGTGTACGTCGCCCCGGAGCGGCTGGAGGCGCTGAGGCAGGCGCTGGGCGAGGCGGGGTATGAGGTGGAGAGGGCTGAGGTCACCATGCAACCCACCAATACGGTGGAGGTCGATGGCAAGCACGCGACGGCTGTGGTCCGTCTCCTCGAGGCCCTCGAGGAGGACGATGACGTGCGGGAGGTCCATTGCAACGCCATCCTGCCGGACGAAGTACTCGCAGAGGTTTAGGCTTCTCGGTCCGGATCGGGTCGCGGAGGCAGAGGAGAGAGCTTGCTCGTCTTGGGGGTGGATCCTGGGCTGGCGACCACCGGGTGGGCACTGGTCGATCAGGAGAGAGGGAAGCTACGGCTCTTGGGGGCCGGCTGCTGGCGCACCCCTGCCGAGGCTGACCACGGGACTCGCCTCCTTCAGCTGTGGGAAGCCATCGGTGGGATGTTGCAATCCAGCGGACCAAGCTCGGTGGCGATGGAGAGGCTTTTCTTCAGCCGCAACACCAGCACTGCGATGGCGGTGAGCCAGGCTCGCGGCGTTCTGGTGTGCGCAGTGGCCAAGGCGCGGCTGCCGCTCCACGAGTACACCCCCGCGGAGGTGAAGCAGTCAGTGACCGGGAGTGGCTCCGCGGGTAAGCTCCAAGTGGCCCGGATGGTCCGGATGATCTTGGGTGCAGCGGTCCCTGTCGGACCTGACGACGTGACTGACGCCTGTGCGGTCGGAATCTGTCACCAGCATGCCTCCGGCCTGCGCGGCGCGGTTGTCGGAGCGTCTCGGCGTTGATCGCATCCTTGCGGGGGAACGTCGTTCGGATCGATGAGGAGTGGGCGGTTATCGAGGTGGGTGGAGTCGGCTACCAGGTCTACATCCACCCTCGAACTGCAGCTGTTCTACGGACCAATCGAGGGGAGGTCACCCTCCAAGTTCACACCGCAGTCAGGGAGGATGCTATCTCTCTGTACGGCTTCCTCAACTCCGAGGAGCTGGCCTGTTTTCGATTTCTGCTGGGGGTGGAGCGGATCGGGCCCAAGGCGGCCCTGGCGATTCTGTCGCGCTCGGAGTGGCAGGCGCTGGTCGATGCGATAATGACCGAGAACTACGATGTGCTGGCGGCAGTTCCCGGAATTGGGAGCAAGACCGCTCGGCGCATCGTCTTGGAGTTGAAGGGTCGCGTTGACTCACTGGCGGGTGCAAATCCAGGCCCGGCCTCTCCAGCTCCCGCCACCCCCATTGCGCAGCGCGCAGTGGAAGCGCTGGTGGGCTTGGGGTTTCCTCTGGCGGATGCGCGACGGGCAGTCTCCTTAGAGGCTGCTGAGTCGACCTCGGACATGGGGGCCGGGCTGACCTTGGAGATGGTGGTGCGGGCAGCCCTTCGGCGGCTGGGGCCAAGTGAGTCGGGGAAGAAGCCTTGATCGATTCCGAGGAGGTACTGCTTCCACAGGCGGGTCGCGAAGAGCCCGAGCTGGATCGGCAGCTTCGGCCCCGCCGGTTGGCGGAGTTCGTAGGGCAGGGTCAGATCAAGGACCAGCTGGAGATCCTGATGGGCGCGGCACGAATGCGCGCCGAACCGGTTGAGCACCTACTCCTTTGTGGGCCTCCGGGCCTGGGCAAGACGACCCTGGCCAACATCGTCGCGGCGGAGATGGGAGTCAGCCTGCGCGTCACCAGCGGGCCGGCCATAGAGTTTCAGGGGGCATTGGCGAGCCTGCTGACCAGCCTCGCCGACGGTGATGTGCTCTTCATCGATGAGGTGCACCGGCTGCAGCGATCCGTTGAGGAGAGCCTCTATCCGGCCATGGAGGAGTTCGCCTTCGACTTCGTCTCCGGCAAGGGAGCTGGTGCCCAAACTATGAGGTTGGCGTTGCAGCGCTTCACCGTAGTTGGCGCCACGACCAGGGAGGGGATGCTTTCGGCACCGCTGCGTGACCGGTTTGGGGCGACCTTCCGGCTTGAGTTCTACCGCCCCGATGAGCTCCGAACAATCGTTGCTCGCTCGGCCCGACTTCTGGAAGTGGAGATCGACGAGCACTCGCTGGATCTCATCTCAGCACGCTCGCGTGGCACACCGAGAGTCGCCAACCGGCTCCTGCGCCGGGTGCGCGATTTCTCCCAGGTCAAGGGCGATGGGAGGGTGACCGTCGCTTTGGCGCTTGATGCCTTGAGCCTGCTGGAGGTGGACGAGCTTGGCCTTGGGAGTTCGGACCGCCGGCTGCTGGGATTGATATGTCAGCAGTTTGGAGGCGGTCCGGTGGGCCTGAGCACCCTCGGTGCCGCCCTCTCCGAGGAGCCCCACACGTTGGAGGAGGTGGTTGAGCCTTACCTGATCCAGCTCGGGATGTTGAAGAGGACTCCCCGTGGACGGGTGGCCACAGCCGGCGCCTACCGCCATCTCGGGCTGGAGATTCCGGCTGAAATGGCGGCCGTGGATTTGGGAGCTGTGGAGGACCTATTTGACGGCGGCAGCTGAGGCCTCCGAAAACGCAGTGGCACTGTACGACTATCTGCTTCCTCCCTCCGCAATTGCCCAGCAGCCAAGGGTCGATCGGGACGGCAGCAGGATGCTGGTGATGGATGGTGCCGGGTCGATGACTCACCGAATTGTGAGGGACCTCCCTTCACTCCTTCGTAATGGTGATTGCCTGGTCGTGAACAGCACCAGGGTCAGAGCTGCGAGGTTGCGCGCAGCGGTCGCCGGGAGGGCGGTAGAGCTCCTTCTGGTTCGCGAGCTCGATGGCGGGACCTACGGTGCTTTGGTTCGACCCGGTAGGTTGCTCCGTTTGGGTCGGCAGATTTCAGGGGCAGGTTGGAAGGCAGAGGTGGTTGGGATGTGGAATGAGCATCCCGGCGGCAGGGTGGTCGCCATCACAACCGACTCCGGGGTAGAGTTGGATTCAATCGGCGAGGTTCCCCTTCCTCCTTATATCCGCCAGCAGATAGCTGACCCGAACCGTTACCAGACTGTCTTCGCGGAGGGGCCCCCTGTGTCGGCAGCCGCCCCCACCGCCGGGCTGCACCTCACCGAGGACCTCTTGACCAGGGTCGCCAAACGTGGGGTGAGCATTTGTTCGATCAACCTGGAGGTGGGGCTGGCGACCTTCTCTCCGATCAGGACTGAGAACATCCAGGACCACCAGATGCACAAGGAGCGCTTCACGGTCCCCCAGGTCGCTGCGGCCACGATCGAGGACGTGAGGCAAAAAGGTGGGCGGGTGGTGGCGGTGGGCACCACAGTTGTGCGGTGTCTGGAGTCGGCCCTGGACAGATCGGAGGCGGTCCGGGCCGGCACCGGGGAGACTTCGCTCTACCTACGCCCCGGGGTCCGCTTTCGGGTGGTGGATGGTCTGCTGACCAACTTCCATCAGCCGCGGTCCTCTCTTATGGTGTTGGTGAGTGCCTTCTATGGAGGTGAGCGCGTACGGGCGGGGTACCGCCTGGCCCTGGCCAGCGGCTACCGCTTCCTGAGTTTTGGAGACTGCATGTTCGGTTGGAGGGGTTGACCGCCGCCGTCTTCACGGTGTTGAGCCGCGAAGGTCGCGCTCGACGGGGGGTGTTGTGCACCGCTCACGGGCTTGTGCAGACTCCTGCGTTCATGCCGGTCGGAACTCACGCCACGGTGAAGGCATGCCATCCCGACGAGGTCGCCGCCACGGGTGCCGAGATGATCCTGTCCAACTTCTATCATCTGAGCCTTCGGCCTGGTCTGGACCTAATCGCCGAGTTCGGAGGGCTGCACGCCTTCATGAGCTGGCCCGGTTCGATCCTCACCGACAGCGGTGGATACCAGATGGTCAGCCTGTCCAGTCTGCTTGATTTCGACGATGAAGGGGTTACCTTTCGCTCTCCCTACGACGGTGGCACGGTTCGCATGACTCCGGAGTCAGTGATCTTGGGCCAGGTGAGGATCGGGGTCGACGTTGCGATGGCACTAGACCACCCCAGCGCCTTCGGCGCCTCCGACAACCAGATCCGAGATGCGACTCGGCGCACTCACCGGTGGGCGGCCCGTTGTCGTGAGGTGTCGCCGGGTCGGACTCTGGTGTTCGGAATCGTGCAGGGAGGGTTCGATCCGGAACTGAGGCGCGCCTCAGCGGAGACGGTCGCAGGAATGGGGTTCGACGGGTTGGCAATCGGCGGTCTGGTGTTGGGCGAGCCCGCCAATATCCGCCGGGCGGCAATCGAGGCGTGCGTCGATGCAGTCCCCGACCCCTTGCCGAGATACCTGATGGGTATGGGTTCGGATCTGGAGCTTCTCGATGCCATCACCCAGGGGGTGGACATGTTCGACTGCGTTCTTCCGACCAGGCTCGCGCGCACCGGTACCGCGATGACCAGGGCGGGGAGACTGGTGCTGCGTCGCGGCGCCTACCGACAAGACGACCGTCCGCTGGAATTGGGGTGTGCCTGCCCAGCCTGCGGTCGCTTCTCGCGCGCCTATCTCCGGCACCTCTATCAGGCAGGTGAGATCCTGGGCCACCGGATGGTCAGCCTCCACAATCTCCACCATCTCGGCCAGCTCATGGCGGAGGTCAGGCTGGCGTTGGAGTCCGGAGGGCTTGGGGAATTGGTCGCTCATCGCAGGGCGGAGATGGCCGCCGCGGGCGCCGCCGCATCGGGCTCTTATGGGTCCATCCCTCCGGGGCCCTAAAATCAGGGCTTCTTGATGATCACTGCCATCCCCTCGGAGATCTCCTGTCCATGATCCGAATCAACCGGTGGTGGCTCGGACTGGTGATGCTGCTCGTCCTCGCCGCGGTCGTTATCGACGGTTACGCGCAGATCTACAACGTCACGGTCCGACACACCTCTGTCAATGCCAGCTACCCGAGCGGTAAGGAGCCGACTCTATTCGGTACCCCGATATACATCCACAAGGGACTGGATCTCCAGGGGGGCACATCGCTGCTGCTGGCGATCTGCCAAGGACCTAACAACCCCAGCGGCATCGGGTGTCGGACCGGCCTTCCCAAGGGCAAGACGATGGCGGAGGCACAGGCGGCGACCCTGACCATTCTGGGAAAGCGGGTGAATGCTTTGGGAGTCGCCGATACCCAGGTTCAGGCCCAGGGCAGCAACGAGATCTTGGTGACGCTGCCCGGGGTTGGCATCAGCCAGGCCCTAAAGACCATAGGCCAGACCGCCCAGCTCCACTTCGCGGTCGCGGTTAGCGGCAAGCCGAGCGTCAATGGGTCACCCGGAACCTGCACCACCCAGACTTGCATCGACCAGGAGCAACTGGTTCCGACACAGTGCTTCCCGGCTGCTCATCCCAAGGCGAGCTGCCAGTTCAACGACTCCCTCTACTACCCAGTCTCATCCACTGGCGTCCAATATCACTGGAAGATAATCAAGAATCTGGCGTCGTCAGACGTGTCCGGGGCCTCTGTGGGGAACAACCCGGGCGGTGGCTATGCCGTTGACATCACCTTCAATGCCGCGGGGAGCGCGATCTGGAGTCAGGTCACCACCAAAGCCTGCGAGCAGAATCCCGGCTGCAGCACCTCAGGCTCTGGAGGGAGCAGTAGCGGCGCCCCGCCCACCTCCCAGGTTGCGATATTCCTGGATAACCAGGTGCTCACAGCCCCGGTGGTGGATGGCCCCAGCAGCAATCAGACTGAGATCACCGGTAACTTCACATACAACTCGGCGCAGCAGCTGGTGGATGACATCAATGCCGGTTCGCTGCCGGCTCAAATCGGGGTCCAGCAGTCCACGACGGTTTCGTCAAGTCTGGGCAAGCAGTCGGTGCAGCAGAGTCTGACCGCGGGGGCGCTGGGGCTGATCCTGGTGATCCTCTTCATGCTGTTCTACTACAGGTTCCCGGGCCTCTTGGCAAGCATCGCCTTGATCTTCTACGCCCTGATCGTGCTGGCCATCTACCAGCTGATTCCGGTGGTGATCACTCTTCCGGGCTTGGCCGGCTTCATCCTAAGCGTGGGGATGGCGGTCGACGCCAACGTACTCATATTCGAGCGCACCAAGGAGGAACTGCGCCAGGGCCGTCCGTTGGAGCTGGCGGTGGAGTATGGCTTCCGTCGCGCCTGGCCGGCGATCCGGGACTCGAACATCGCCACCATGATCACCTGCACGATCCTGTTCTTCTTCGGAGCGTCTGACGTCCAGGGGTTTGCGCTCACCCTGTTCATCGGCGTGGCCGTGAGCATGTTCTCCGCGATCGTGATCACCCACTCTCTCCTTCACTACGCCGGGCGGTGGTTCGCGTTTGCCAGGCGCCCGACCCTCTACACCAGGATCCTTCCGGGCGAGAGGCTCTCGGAACAGTTCCGCTCGGGACGGCGCTTCGATGTGATCAGTCATCGCAACTGGTACTTCGCAGCATCGCTGATCGTGATCGTTCCGGGAATCATCACCATCATGGTGGCGGGCTTCAACCTGGGGATCGACTTTACCGGCGGCGACACCCTGTCCATGCAGTTGCATCAGCCCACCACCGCATCTCAGGTGCTGAAGGTGGTCAACCAGGTCGCCCCGGAGGCCCATGCCCAGGTGCTGGCCCAGGGCAATCACTACTACGACGTGCAGACTCAGCCGATCGCCGCTGGGGTCGCGTCCACCATCGACCAGGCGCTGAATCAGCACTTTGGGATAACCAAGACCAAGGGCAGCCTGAACTTGAACCAAAGCACCGTGGGTCCGACAATCGCCAGTAGCCTGGTGGTGAGCTCGGTCTTTCTGGTGGTGATCTCAGCGGTCCTCATCTCGTTGTACCTGGGCTTCCGCTTCTCTCAGACTCTGATCAGCGCGCGCCGCTTCGCGCTCTGTGCCATGGCGGCACTCATGCACGACGTCTTCGTCCTGGTCGGCCTGTGGGCCATCCTCGGCCACTTCAGTCAGCTGGGGCAGGTCAACGCGCTCTTTGTGAGCGCGGTGCTGACGGTCGTGGGGTTCTCGGTCCATGACACCATCGTTGTCTTCGACCGGATCCGCGAGAATCTGCGAGTTCAAGGGCCGCGTATGAGCTTTGACCAGGTTGTCAATCTGTCCATTGCCCAGACCATGACCCGTTCCCTAAACACCTCCTTGACGGTGATCTTCGTTCTGCTCACCCTGGTTCTTCTGGGAGGTGCGTCGATCCAGGGCTTTGTCCTAGCGCTGCTTTTAGGGATCGCCTCCGGAACCTATTCATCCATCTTCAACGCGGCAGCGCTTCTGACCGCCTGGCGTCAGCTCGATCCGCGCCCTTCCGTGCGCCGGGCTGGGGGGGCGCCCTCGGCCGTGGCCACCGCCAACCGCAACTGACAAGCGCACTCAGGAGGGGCCACCGAGTGCCTTTGAGCCGAGATCCGTCAAGCCCGATCTCAGAGTGACCTAGGATGGCGGATAGGTCAGCGGAGACGCTGGTGCGTGATCTGGTCGGCCCGGTTCTGGCCCGTCAGGGCATGGAGCTGGTGGAGGTTACCTGGCTGCCCGGGACAAGGACACCGGTACTCAGATTGACGGTGGACAAGCCAGGTGGGGTCACCATCGACGACTGCGGCATGGCGAGTGAGGCTGCCTCTGGCGTGCTGGATCTGCACGAGGGGGCCTTCCCTGGGCGCTATAACCTGGAGGTGTCGTCGCCTGGGGCCGAGCGGGTTATCCGAGATGAGGCCGACTTTCAAGCTGCTCTTGGCCGCCGGGTGAGGCTTCATCTTCGACGGGGCGATCAAGAGCAGGTGGTGGAGGGAAAGCTGGTCTCACTGGAACCGGCATCACTTGGGGTCGAGACTCGTCGTCTGCGAAGTGGACGCCTGGTCGCAATCACAGTGGACCGCTCCACCATAACGGCTGCCCGAGTGGTGGTGGACCTTTGATGAGTGGACCAGGGCCGGGTGCCCCGATTGACGAGGTCCTCGGACTGGGTGACTCCCTGCGGCAGGTCCAAGATGCATTTGGTTTCACTACAGAGGCGCTCCTGCAGGTGGTTGAGGAGGCGGTCAATGAGGCACTTATGGCTGTCGAGGGCAGTAAGCAGACACTCAGCCTGAGGCTCGACAGCGAGACTGGGCAGCTGGTCTTCGTGGTTTCCGGAGCCGATGGCATGGGGGAGGCAGATCGGGCGACTCCCGGTGTTGAAGGCCAGGGGTCGCGTGCCGAGCTTTCACTTGGCGACCTTTCTCCGGCCGTGGCTGGCCAGGCCTCTCGGATCGTGAAGGCCAGGATCAGCCGTTGGATTAGGGAGAGGCGGGAGGAGCGGCTTACAGGCAATGCCGAGGAGCAGCGAGGGCAGCTCGTCGACACCATCGTGGAGCGACAGGAAAGTGGGATCTGGTACCTGCGCGCCGGGGAGCTTCAGGCGTTCCTGGAGCCGGCGGAACAGATTCCCACGGAACGACTTCAGCGCGGTCAGCATCTCAAGGTGGTGCTCATGGAGGCACGGCGCGCGAGTAAGGCAGAGTATCTGGAGGTGCGCGCTTCGCGAACCAGCCCGCTCCTCCTAAGGAGGCTCCTGGAGTCTGAGGTGCCCGAGTTGGGGGAGGGGAGCCTGGTGCTTCGCAGCGTCACTCGCGAACCGGGGGAGCGCGCCAAGGTGGCGGTTGAATCGCTTCGAGCGGAGATCGACGCCAAAGGAGCCTGCATCGGCCTGAAGGGGGTGCGAATTCGAGCGGTGGTGGGGCAGTTGGCAGGCGAGAAGGTCGACGTGCTGGAGTGGTCCGCCGACCCGGCGGAGTATGTCGCGCGCGCCCTGGCCCCTGCACCGATCGTCTCGGTGAGGCTCGACGAGGAGTCACGCCGCGCCACGGTCACCGTTGATGGTTCAGTGTTGTCTCTGGCCATCGGGCGGGAGGGGCAGAACGCCCGTCTGGCTGCCCGTTTGACCGGGTGGCGAATTGACATTCACGCAGCGGATTGATCGGGGGTGAAGCAGCCGTCGGATGGCGCTGTACGCCCCGCTGCCATACCGATGCGCACCTGCGTCGGATGCTGGTCCACGCTGCCTCAAACCGAGCTTCTGCGGTTTCGTCTGACCTCGGGTAGCCTGGTGGTGGACGGCCACGGGCCAAGGGGTTCGGGACGCGGGGCGTATCTGTGTGCAAAGATTGGTTGCTGGGAGGCGGCAGTGAGGCGCAGAGGGTTCCACCGGTCCCTGCGCCTCAGCTTCGCCGCGCTCGATCAGGACTCCATCCCGGAGTCCTTGAAGGTTATGATTCCCCATTCGCCCCGGGGGTAAGGTCAGGTGCGCAACCCAGTGCGCTGAGGAGGAACGCAGATAGCCAAGGTCAAGCAGGTCGAGCTGCCCCAGAATCTCACAGTCAAATCCTTCGCGGACGCTCTCGGAGTGTCTCCTGCGGAGGTCTCTAAGATCCTCCTTCAGCACCGCATCCTGGCTACCATCAACCAGTCCCTCGACCTCGGCACCGCCCGCTTGGTCGCCGAGCAACTGGAAGTTGAGGTCTCTGCTCCCGAGCAGCCGGCCGCAGCGGTGGTGGAGCGTTTTTCGGACCGGGAGCAGTTCAAGGCGGATGGAGTCGCGGGCCAGCTGAGGCCCCGGCCTCCGGTCGTCACGGTTCTGGGGCACGTTGACCACGGGAAGACCAGCCTTTTGGATGCGATTCGCCAGACTAACGTTGCAGGCGGCGAGGCTGGTGGGATAACCCAGAGCATCGGCGCCTCGGTCGTGGTTCGCGACGGTCGCCAGATCACCTTCATAGACACCCCCGGCCATGAGGCCTTCACGGCCATGCGAGCTCGGGGAGCCAACATCACCGACCTGGCGGTACTTGTGGTGGCGGCCAACGATGGAGTCATGCCGCAGACGGCGGAGGCCATCCAACATGTCCAGAACGCCGGCGTCCCGATTCTGGTCGCGGTCAACAAGATCGACTTGGAAGACGCCAATCCGGACCGCGTCAAGCAACAGCTGGCGGAGCGTGGCGTGGTCGTGGAGGACTTTGGTGGGGAGGTCGTGTGTGTCCCCGTTTCGGCGAAGACCGGTGAGGGAGTCGATCACCTTCTGGAGATGATCCTGCTGGTGACCGACCTCAGCGATCCCCGGGCTAACCCTGACCGTCCGGCAGAGGCGACGATCATCGACTCCCAGGTGGATCGTGGCCGAGGTCCGGTCGCCTCGGTTCTGGTTCAGGAAGGGACTCTCCGCGTGCAGGACTACTTTGTGGTCGGTCCGGTCGCTGGCAGGGTCAGAGCACTGGTCGATGACCGTGGTCAGAGGGCCGAAAGGTGTGGCCCCGGACTTCCGGTTCAGGTGGTCGGTTTCCCCGAGGTCGTTACAGCCGGGGACCGGCTGGTTGTGGTCCCGTCTGAGAAGGAGGCTCGTGCTCGGGCGGAGTCCACACTCCTCGGACAGCGCTCGGGGCGTGCCGAAGCCCCCAAGGTGAGCCTGGCTGAGTTGAGTCGGCAGAGCGACCAGGGAGTGAGAGACCTGGACCTCGTGGTGAAGGCTGACACCCAGGGGGCGATGGAGGCGCTGCGAGGGTCGCTGCTGAAGTTCGCCGACCCATTGGTGCGTCTGAGGCTGGTCTACGAAGGGGTGGGCCCGATCACCGTTGCAGACGTGGATCTCGCCGCGGCCGCGAACGCCATCGTGATCGGGTTCAATGTCCGACCGGACGTAAATGCCCGGGCCGCTGCCGACAATCAGGGGATCGATGTCCGCACCTACGACGTTGTCTATCAGATAACTGAGGACATCGACAAGGCGATTCGTGGTCTTCACGAGCCCACCTTCGAGGAGGTATTCGAGGGCAGGGCGGAGGTCAAGGCGAGGATTCGCGTACCCCGCAGCGGGCTGATCGCGGGTTGCCAGGTGACGGACGGCAAGATAAGCCGTGGGTCATCGGTTGTCGTGCTTCGTGACGGCAAGGAGATTCAGCGGGCCAAGGTGGAATCGCTGAGGCGCTTCAAGGACGATGTCCGGGAAGTCGCTCAGGGATACGAGTGCGGTATCGATCTCGGCTCGTACCAGGACTTCATGGAGGGCGACGTGCTGGAGTGCTATGTGGTTCAACAGCGCAATCGCTGACCCCCAGGCGGCAGGTTCTGGAGGGAGGTCGGTCTGTGGCGCGTGATGGGACGAACCCACACCGGTTGGAGCGGCTCAACGCCCAAGTTCGTCAGGAGCTGGCGCTGGCGCTGGCCCGTGATGTTAAGGACCCTCGGCTGGAGATGGTAACCGTGATAGCAGTCGAGTGCGCTCGAGACCTATCGGAAGCCAAGGTGAGAGTCAGCCCGCTGGGTACCGAGGCCCAACGTGCTGTTTCACTCCGGGTACTCCAAAGCATGGAGGGCTTCCTTCGCCACCTGCTCAGCGAGCGGCTGGAGAATCTACGACGGGTGCCGAGGCTCAATTTCAGGCTCGATGACTCCATCGCGCACGGGGTCAGGGTTGGGGCGATCCTCCGAGGGCTGGAAGATGGTCAGAAGCGAGGGGGGCCGGATGGAGCTTGAGGAGCTGGCCAGAATTCGCCAGGTGGTGGAGACCAAGTCGGAGTTCCTGTGTGTTGCGCACAAGGACGCCGACGCCGACTCACTGGGCTCAGCCTTGGCATTTGCTGAGTACCTGGAAAGCCTCGGCAAGCATGTGGTAGTGGCGGTGCCGGACCCCCTTCCCCAGAACCTCTCCTATCTTCCCGGCTACCCGAGGGTGAACCAGTTCGAAGCGCCAGACGACGCGGTAGCTGTAGCTTTCGATGCCGGAAGCCCGGATCGGTTTGGGAGCCTCGGTGAGCGCATCCGACGGGCTCCACTCACAATCCTGTTCGATCATCATGCGAGCAATGAAGGCTTTGGTGAGCTGAGCATCGTGGACCGTGATGCCGCTGCCACGGGAGTCATCATCTTTGAGGTGCTCAAGGAGTGGGGTGCCACCGTAAGCCCCGACGCGGCGACCAATCTGTACGCCGCCATCTTCACCGATACGGGCGGGTTTCGCCACGACAACACCACCGCCGAGGTGTTGCGACTGGGAGCCGAGCTGGCCGAACTGGGTGCGGATGTCGTTTTCGTGGCTCTGAAGAGCTACAAGTCACGTCCACAGAGCACTCTTAGACTCCAGTCCCTCTCCGCCTCAGCGGCCCGCTACGAGCTGGACGGACGGTTGATCTGGAGCGAGGTCACCTTAGAGATGTTGGAGAAGGCAGGTGCGAAGATGGAGGAGACCGAGGGGATTATCGATGTTCTCCAGTCGCTGGACAGCATGGAGTGCGCGCTCCTCTTCAAGCAAGAGGGGCCAAGGCTTTCAAAGGTGAGTGTTCGCACCAGGGGGGATCTGGCGGCGTACTCGGTGGTGGGTGACATCGGTGGAGGGGGCCACTTCCGGGCTGCGGGGGCGGAGGTCGAAATGACGTTGGGGGAGGTGGAGGCCATCGTCCTGGGCAAGGTGCGCGCGGTGTTAGCTGGGGGAACTTCATCTTGAGCCCACGCTCTGGTACCGTTCCCAATCCTCTGCGCGAGGTGTCCTCAGGACCGCAGCTGACAGGGGTTTTGAATCTGGCCAAGCCGGAGGGGATCACCTCGTTTGCGGCGATCAGGGAGGCACGCCAAGTCCTGCAGGAGCGCCACGTCGGACACGCCGGCACCCTTGACCCGGCAGCCTCGGGGGTGCTTCCACTTTGCGTGGGGCGGGCCACCCGGCTGGTTGAGTACATTCTTCGACAGCCCAAGACATACCATGCCCGCTTGCGCCTCGGTCAGGTAACCGAGACGGGGGACCTGGAGGGTGAAGTGCGCACCGTCGCTTCGGCGGGACACCTGACCGAGGGAGATGTCGCGGAGGCGCTCACTCACTTCGTTGGCTTGGTCCAGCAGGTACCGCCGATGCACTCGGCCGTCCGCCACCAGGGACGTCACCTTTACGAGCTGGCTCGCCAGGGGGTGACCGTGGAGCGCAAGGCCCGTACCGCGGAGATCCACTCGATCCAGCTGCGGCGCTTCACTCCTGGAGAGGTCGCGGAGGCGGAGGTCCAGGTGGTGTGCGGCAAGGGCACCTACCTTCGGGTATTGGCCACCGATTTGGGGGAGCTGCTTAAGGTTGGCGGGGTCCTCGCCTGGCTTGAGCGAACGGAGTACGGCCCATTCCGGCTCTCGGAGTCCGTGACCCTCGAGCAACTGCAGTTGGCTGAGGATCCCAGGGCGTTGCTCCTACCTCCCGAGTTCGTGCTGGACACTGTCCCTCGACTGGATCTTCTGGGGAGTTCAGCGGTTGCGGTTCAGAGGGGCCAGGGAGTATGGATTCAGCGTATGCCCCAAGAGCTGGAGTCCCAGCAGTCAGGAGGTGCAACCGAGGTACGCGTCCACGGGCCAGACGGCAGGCTGCTGGCGGTTGGCGAGCTGCTGGGGATGCGCTTCAAGCCCACCAAGGTGCTGCTGCCGATGGGGGGCTGATCTGAGCTCGGGGCGACCGATGTGATGGAAGCCGCCGATTTTGGCCTTCCCCTTGTGGAGGGCGTGCCGCCCGCCACGCCGACCGTGGCGGTGATCGGCAACTTTGACGGGGTGCATCTTGGACACCAGCGGCTCATCAGCCGAGCTCGGGCATCCGCCGACCAGGTGGCTGGGGAGCTGATGGCGGTGTCCTTTGTGCCTCATCCCCGATTGGTGCTCAATCCGCATCTCCAGCTGGCCCTTCTCACACCGACCGAATCGAAGCGGCTTTGGCTGTCGAGGTATGGGGTGGACCGTCTCCTGATCCTTCCCTTCAACGATTTTCTAAAGAACCTTTCGCCGGCAGAGTTTTTGGATCGGATCCGGGCCAGATTCAATCTGGTAGCCATCGTGGCCGGCCCCCGCGTCTCGATCGGCAGGGGGGGAGCGGGTGGTCTGGACTTCATGTCGAGCTATTGCGAGCGAAACCGGGTGGAGCTCGTGGTGGTAGAGCCGGTGCTAGAACCAACTGGAGCCGTGAGCAGCACCAGGGTTAGGGAGCGTCTTCTGGCGGCGGACCTATCGGCCGTTGCCGGGATGTTGGGGAGGCCATTCAGTGTTATCGGTGAGGTGGTTCACGGAGACGGCCGCGGACGTCAGCTGGGATTCCCCACCGCCAACCTCGAGCTTGAGCCGCTGCAGGCACTTCCACCGGACGGCGTCTATGTGATGCGGGCAAAGCTTTTGGATGGGCGTTCCCTCCCCGCAGTGGGGAGCATTGGCTCCAGACCCCAGTTCGGCCCCGGCACCAAGAAGTTCGAGGTGAACTGTCTCGAGGCTCCTGGCGACCTCTACGGGCAGCGGATATGTGTGGATGTTCTTCACTTCCTGCGTGGTCAGGAGGTATTCGCGTCGATCGATAGGCTGGTCGAGCAGATGTCCCGAGACGTCGGTCTAGCGAAGGCACAACTGGAGGGAGCCGGCCCCCCGGTAGCTCTCCCTCCAGCTGCGCCCTACACGGAGACGACTGAATCAGCCCCTGGAGGAGGCGGGTTCGGTTCCCCGCTGCGCGAGGGCCGAAAGAATCAGCGCCACGATGATGGCGATGACCAGACTTCCATACTTCCCCTTGGTGGTGGCTGAGCCGAGAATCGCCAGCGAAACGAAGCCACCCAGCAGCCCACCTACCAACCCGGCGATGACGCGGATGGTTGCGGCCGCTCCGCGGGACTGCTTGATGAACAGGGCTCCAACCACGATTCCAATGACGATGAACGCGATGACGTGCAGCACTCTCTAGTCTCCCTCTTCCGAATTGACTTCACTTTGGCCAGGCGGGCCTAATCGCGGTTGGGTTGGGGCCTCCGCCAAGAGCTCTTGGCGCAGTCGTGTCAGCTGAGCCTCCACCGAGACTTCGGTCGCCCCCGCTCGGAGCTGACGGTCGATGTCGTCTTCCCCCGTCGCACCTAGGGTATCAAGTGTGCCGGAGGAGATGAGCTGGTCGATTGCCGCCGCTCGGGCCTGCATCTGCTGAGTCTTGTCCTGGGCGCGTTCCAACATCATTCCGACGTTCTGCATCTCCCCGCTGATGCCGGTGACGGTCTCCCCGATGCGGGCGGAGGCCTGAGCCGCCGAGTACTGGGCCTTGAGGGTGTCTCGTTGGGTCTTGAAGCTCTCTACTCTCGCCTGGAGCTTCTGGGAGGTGAGCTCTAACTTCTGCTCTTGATCTCGAAGCTGGACGATTTGGTCTTGGAGCGAGTCGATCTGAGCCGAGGCCGTCTGCGACCTGGTCAGGGCCACCCGAGCGAGGTCCTCGCGGCCCTGCTGCAGCGCCGTCCGCGCCTGCCCCTGGAGCCGATCCTGGCTCTGTCGAAGCTGAGCCGCCTGAATCTCCAGCCGCTTCTGCGAGGTAACCACATCGGCAATTCCGCGCCTGACCGTAAGCAGCGCCTCGCGCTGTTTCTGGTACGAGAGGTCGAGAGCCTCAACCGGGTTCTCCGCCCGATCCAAGATATGGCTGACCTTCTGCTGGGCCAGGTTGCGGGTGCGCCGGCCAACCCCGCTGCGCCACCCGATCACGATTAGGATCACCGCCACCACGCCGCCAACGTCCAGGGGAAACACTGTTAGGCCCTTCTTCAACATCTGTCGACCCGCCAACCCGTGGGGTCATGTTAACGTCCCTCCGGAAGGGGCCATTGCCGGGAGCCAGGCGAGGTAACTCTCCCTCGTCTCTGTGTCAATTCCCAGCAACTGGGTATATAAGGAGGAATCATGGAACGCAAGTTGGGGTCTGATCGCGGGCTGACCCTCCGCATGGCTCTGACCATGTTCCTTCTGGCGGTGGTTTACCTGATCTTCGTTGGGGTGCTGTTGCTCAGCAAGATCGGGATCGGGACCATAGTCGTGGTGGTCGCGGTTCTGCTCGTGGCCCAGTACTACTTCTCCGACCGAATGGTGCTCAGCGCGCTCAAAGCACAGATGGTGACCGCGCAGCAGTATCCCCAGCTCTACGACATAGTGGGTAGGCTCGCTCAGCTGACGGGGATACCAATGCCCAAAGTGGCAATCATCCAGTCGCAGGTGCCGAATGCGCTGGCCACTGGACGCGACCCCAAGCACGCCGTGATCGCGGTCACCACCGGGATTCTCCATCAGCTTGAGCCCAAGGAGTTGGAGGCTGTCCTAGCTCACGAGTTGAGCCACGTGATTCACCGCGACGTCAAGGTGATGGCCATGGCGGGGTTCTTCGCTACCGTTGCCTCGCTCATCGTTCAGTCGGGAATGTGGTTTGGGATGTTCGGTGGGTTCGGCGGCTACGGTGGGGGAGGTTACGGCCGGGGCCGCGGTAGTGACGAAGGCGAGGGGATGATTGTGATCATCCTGGTGGCAGCGGTCGTCTGGGCGATCAGCTTCGTGTTGATCAGGGCCCTTTCCCGCTACCGTGAGTATGCCGCCGATCGGGGCTCAGCCATCATCACCCAGGAGCCTTCGCAATTGGCCTCGGCTCTGCAGAAGATCAGCGGCTCGATGACCAGGATTCCCGACCGGGATCTACGTCAGGTCCAGTCTGCCAACGCCTTCATGATCTTCCCGGCGGTAAGGGTTGGCAAGGGCACACTGGCGGAGTTGTTTTCCACCCACCCCTCGCTGGAGCACAGGCTGGCGAAGCTTCAGGAGCTGGACAGTCGCCTCTCCCGTTAAAGTGAAGGAGCCGTGGGCTTTCTCGACTCGCTGATTGGGCGGACCAAGCTTCCAAAGTCCAATGAGGACCGGATCTTCGCCATGAGCACAGCTATGCTCACCCTCCAGACCGAGGGCGCTCTGGAGCCCGCCAACAAGGTCGGGATAGTCTTCCGCGCACTTCCCTCTGGGCGGTTCCAGCAACTTACGGCGGATACCGTGCAGATGCTCAAGCTCCAGGACGCCTCTGCTCCGGGTGATGCCCTCAGGGTGAGCGAGGTCAAGGACGAGCTGGGCTTTGAGTGGTTAGTTGTTGAAGGCAGTGACTTCGAGTCGATCTTGGCGGGCATTCACGCTGTTGCCCTGGGCCTATTGGACGAAGGTCTGGGCGATTGCCTTCTGGCAGCGGTATTCCCCTTCCGCCACCTGGACAGGTCCGTGTACTGGATCTACGGCTACAAGGAGGCATCGTTCTACCCGTTCGTTCCCAGCGGAGACCATCGCCGCGACAACGCCTTCGAGATGCACCTGGCCGCTGTTGCCAAGCCTGACCTGCCGGTCGAGCCGGACCTGGAGCGGTGGTATCCACTCTGGGGTGTTCCGGTCTGACGCAGCCGGTGGGATAGGCGGCGACAGCGGGGTAGGGGTGGCACATTCGGGCAAACGGGAAGGCGGCTCAGAGGGAGGCCGAAGCTCCCAACAGGCGGCCGCGGTGTTCCGTTGGCTCGGACGCAATCAACCCTTCAGGGTAGGGTGGTGCTTCCTGCCTCCACCACGTTGCCTTCCCCAGCCATGAGAGCTGTTGCCTCGTCCAGGGTCATGTCCTCCGAGGGCAGCATCACGTCTGACCCAACTAGCTGGTCGGGCGGCAGCTTGCTCCCGTGAGAGCGCACGAAGTTGAGCAGGTTGGTCAAGGCTGTGGTATAGCCCGTCTGGTCCTGCTCCTCTATGGCACCTGACAAAGCCTTGTCGAGTGGCTCCAGTTGTGGGCGTTCGGAGAGGCTGAGGCGGTACTGGTCCTCGCCCTGAATACGAACCACGATGCTCTCTGTCTCAGTGGATCTGGGCGCCGGATTCGCGACGGGGGCCGTGTCGGGAGCAGCCTCAAGCCGCGGCGCAGCCTGGGGTGCCGGCAACATCTCCTGCTTCATGGCCGCCAGTTGGGCGTCCACCTGGGATTCCGTCAGTCCGCTCTGGAGCTGGCGCTCAATGTCGTCTCCGGAGCTGATTCCGATGGTGTCCAGAGTTCCGCTGTCCACAAGTGAGTCGATCGCGGCCGCACGGGCCTGCATCTGCTGAGTCTTGTCCTGAGCGCGCTCCATCATGAGGTTCACGTCGGCCATGTGCTCGCTGAGCCCGGTTACTGCTTCTCCCACTTGGGTAGAGGCTTTTGCCGCCGAGTACTGGGCCTTCATCGTCTCGCGCTGGGTGCGGAACGCCTCTACCTTGGCCTGGAGCTTTTGAGCGGTGATCTCTAGTTTCTGCTCTTGGTCCTTCAACTGGGCGATCTGGGACTGAAGGCCCTGCGCCTGCGTCTGAGCGTCCTGGGCTCTGGTGAGCGCCAGGCGGGCCAGATCCTCTCTGCCCTGCTGGAGCGCGAGCTTGGCCTGCGCCTGGAGCTTATCCTGACTCTGCTGCAACTGAGCCGCCTGGAGTTCCAGCCGCTTTTCGGAGGTGAGGACATCCGCGACGCTTCGTTTGACCTGCTGCAGCCCCTCCATCTGCTTTTGGTACGAGAGGTCGAGTGCCTCGACGGGGTTCTCAGCTTTGTCCAGAACCTTGTTGGCCTTCTGCTGGACCAGGTCGGACATCCGGCGCATAATGCTCATTGTTGTCTCCTTGGCGCTGGGGCAAATCCCGCCCCTGACACTCTGCGATATTAGCTGGTCGGGAGCATGCACCTTCTCAGTGTGAGGTACCCAGAGAGTTCGGGCCCCGGACCCTAGCCGAGTCTCCACCCGATGGTTCCGGCGCGATCGGGACGCACCAGAACAATCTCACCTGTATCGGTGGGGTTGACCATGCCCAGCACCAGCACCTGGCTCAGGTAGCCAGCGATGCGACGCGGAGGGAAGTTCACTACGGCCAGTACCTCCTCGTCGATGAGCGTCTCAGGAGTGTAATGACGGGTCACCTGGGCGCTGGACCGCAGCACTCCCAGCGGATCTCCGAAGTCTATCTCCATCCGTATGGCGGGCCGTCTGGCCTTTTCCAGATAGGCGGCAGTCAGCACTCGACCCACCCGAATGTCCAGTGCGGCGAAGTCTTCGAACTCGACCTGCGGAAGTCTTTCCACCTTAGTAGCGCCTCCTCGTAAACGATACGTCCACTAGGATCGTCCGGACTGAGGAACTCCAAGTGGCCACGCAGGTATACTCGCGATCGGGCGGGTACCGAAGTGGTCAAACGGGGCTGACTGTAAATCAGCTGGCTACGCCTACAGAGGTTCGAATCCTCTCCCGCCCACCAGCCCAGGTAGCTCAGTGGTAGAGCGCTTCCTTGGTAAGGAAGAGGTCGCGGGTTCAATCCCCGCCCTGGGCTCCGGTGCTCTGAAGACGACCGATGAGGTAGGTGTTCGGGCGCAGAGGCAGGCGAGGCGTCCGCTTGGGTCCTAGCCGTAGGTGCTTCTCTATTACTAGACGGCAGATCATACTTAAGCACATGCTGAACCAACCGGCGGAGCTTGACCGGGCCCTTCACGCCCTGGCCGACCCCAGCAGGCGCAGCATGGGGAATCGTCTCAGCCAGGGACCGGCCTCGGTCAGCGAACGAGGCAGGCAGCTGGCGATGTCGCTGGCAGCCGTGGTACAGCACCTTCAGGTGCTGGAGGCCGGCGGCCCAGTACGGTCCCAGAAAATCGGCTGAACGCGTACCTGCAGTATCAGACCTGCTGGCCGGTGGACTGCGGAGCACTGGATCGCCGACCGCCGCACCACCTTGGCACGCCGTCGTGATCGGCTCGGCTACTACTTAGCCTGAAAACACCGATGTGGGTATAGAGCCGACCACATCTGGGTTCCGGTGGGGCTGAGGTGGCGGACTCGGAGCCCTTGAGGTGACTTTGGAGCCGGCCACAGATGCGGGCGAGTCCGAGGCGTTGTCCCAGTTGGTCGAAATCGGCGGTGTTGGTGGAGTTTTGGGCAGGCTGACGCCAGCCCTGAGGAGTCGGAGCGCTGGCTGGGGGTCTTCGTCAGGTGACGGCGCGCAGTCTGGTGAGGGCGGTGAGGAAGAGATGTTGCCAGGGCCAACGCTCGGGTAGGTGGATGGTCTGCCTACGGGCCGAGCTGGTGCGGTGACCGGGCAGCGAGAAGAGACGGCGTCGCAGCCGCTCGGTGGTGGTGCGGGCGGGCAACTGGTCGGGCAGGCCGAGTCGCACCAGCCAGCGGGCCAGGTTGTGGGCGAGGACCGCGAATGCCAACCAGGCGGCATTGGCAGCGAATCTTCCCGATGGGAGATGAGCCAGCCCAGCTCCCTCCTTGAGGTCGCGGATCACGGTCTCCACGTTGGCGTGAGCACGGTGGTCAGCCTCCAGCTCCACGGTTGTGCCCTCCCGGTCGGTGACTATGGGGTGGTAGCTGACCTCGGTGAAGAGGGCCAGCTGGCTGCCAGGGGTGGGCCGCACCCGGCGCACGATCAGCCGCACTTTCATCCCGTTCTTGCCGAAGGCGACATAGGGCATCTCGGCCACATCCGCTCCGGAGATGGTTTGACCCTGCTCGTCTGTGCCGAAGGTGCCGGTGCTCGACCAATAGGGGATGGGAGTCCACGCCTCCTCGGGGATAGCGGCGATCTCCTTTTGCAGAGCTGGGTTCATCCTGGCCGTGACCGAGAACCGCACCTTCTGTTGCCGACAGGTGCCCAGCACCTTGCGGCCGTAGAAGCCGGAGTCCGCCCGCAGGACCAGCTGCCCGGTCGCTCCCGCTTCCCGCACCCGCGCAAACGTCTCTCGCAGGAAACTCGCCGCTCCGCGTTGGGTGTTGGCCGAGCCACCCCGCAGCCGGCAGTAGAGCACCTCTCCACCCACAGATCCGGTTGCCAGCAGCGGGTGGTACCCGCGCACCTTGGTGTAGCCGAAGCCCACTCCCTGTTTGCGCAGGCCGAAGGCCTCGCAGATGGTGGAATCCATATCGATGAGGTACTCCGCTGCTCCGGGGCCGAGCCCGGCCGCCCAGGCCCGAGCCAGCGCCTCTCGGCTGACCGCATCCAGCTGGCGGACATGCCCGAAAGTGAAGCTGCGCAGAAAGGTCCCCAAAGTGGAGGGCGCCAATATGGCATGGCCCAGAACCTCCTGGGTGGCTCCCGCTCGGAGCACCTCGGCATCCGCAAGGCTGTCACCGCCTGCCAGCATCGCGTGAATGAGGGTCATGGCCTTGGACCCAACGTTCGCTCGCCCTGGAGCGGACCCAAGATCCAGGTGCCCCTCGATGAGTTCCTTCAGCTTCAGGTGCTGAGCCAGGGTGGCCGGGAGCAGCAGCCCGGCGTTAGCGACCGCGTGAGGGTCATCGAAGGCTACCCCAAGACGGTCCAGAGTGTGGGATGATGTCTGCACTGAAAGGGTGCTCCTCTGCTGGTGGCAATTGGCGTGGTTACAGCACCAATTATCCCAGCGTTGAGTACCTTTTCTTTGTCTACTCCCCAGTCCCTACCTCAACTCCCTCGGTAGGGTAGGCGGCTGGCGCGGTAGCCGAGGCCCCGTTTCCAGCCACCCCCCATCGAACCGTGCATGCGATTTTCCCGCACACGGCTCTCCGACGGCCTCTATTCCTTGGGTATTCACGTCCACCTCAGGCTGAGATAGCCACAGACAGGCGGTAAATGCCGATGCGCCGTTGCCATTCCAAGTCACGGCAGAGCTCCCACGGGGTGCGCTGCAAGTGGTGCTTCTTCCGGACAAACAACGCCAGCCGTTGCCGCACGTAATGGTCGATCTGCGCCATCTGACGGGCCGAACCCGGCCCTTTGAAGTACGCGCCCCAACCCCGCACCACCGGGTTTAGCTCTTTGACGATGTCCTCGACTGACGTGTGGAGCCGGTTCCTGGGAGCCGTCGTTTCCCGGATCCTCGCCCGGATGGACCTCATCGCCCGTCGGCTGGGCCAGTTCCAAGCTGACCATCGCCGTCGGTTGCGCCATCCAGGCAGCCGCCGGAAGTGAAAGCCCAGGAAGTCGAACCCCTGAGTACCATCTGCCAGTCCCACCCCCCGGGTCTTCTCGGGATGGGCTTCCAGCTTCAGCCCCTTGAGCATTCCGACCAACCACCGCCAGGCTGCGTCCGCCGCTTCCTCGGTCGTGCAAGGCACGACCATGTCGTCGGCGTAGCGGACCAACTGCCCCAGGGCCGCCGCCTTCTCTTCCCCCACCGCATCAAGCGCATGCAGGTAGATGTTGGCGAGCAGAGGTGAGATCACCCCACCCTGCGGCACCCCCACTACCGACGGCCTGACCTCGCCACTCTCCATCACTCCGGCCCCAAGCCACAGCCTTATCAGCTTCAACACTCGCCGGTCACTGACTCGGCGGGCCACCAACTTCAGCAGCAGCTCGTGGTCGACGTTGTCGAAGAATCCGCGAATATCAACCTCAACCACCCAGTGATGCCCGGTGTTGATCCCTTGGCGCACCGCCTGCACCGCCTGGAGCGCAGAGCGCTTCGGCCGGAACCCGTACGAGCACCCCTTGAAGGACGCCTCGAAGATGGGCTCCAGCACCAAACGAGCAGCGGCTTGCACAATCCGATCACGAACCCGAGGTATCCCAAGCGGTCTCCGGCTCCTGCCATCGGCTTTGAGGAGGTAGACCCTCCGGACCGGGGTCGCCCGGTAACGGTGGCCTTCCAACTGGCCTTGCAGCTCATCGAGCATTCGGGCGACTCCGTAGGCTTCCACCTCCGAGATCGTTTCCCCGTCAATGCCCGCTGCACCACGATTGGCACGCACCTGATCCCAGGCACGTTCCAGGACATCCCGCCGAGCGATCCGGTCGTACAGCGCATGGAAGCGCCGCCGAGGCGACCGCTTGGCCGCAAGGTAGAGCTGGCGTTGGAGGTGGCGGACTTTATCGATGGGGTGGTTGGCTTCGGCCATGCCCTCATCCGTAGCCCCGCTGCCAGCGCGACCGAAGTGCTGGGCCTTCCCTACCGCAGGTTGTGTTGTCCTGCCAGTCACTGGTACTGTGCCCAACTCCGACTCCCTCTGCCCTGGTCCCGACTTCGGACTTGCCTTATACGGAACCGCACTGCCCCTCACCCGACCAGACGAGCGGCGGACAGGAGGGCCTCCCCTGTTGACTCCATCACCTTCCGGACATGCCGAGACCTCTACACCGGGGAGCGCCCGGGCACGCTCCAAGTTCTCATGCCGGGCTATGGGCTTCACCAAAAACACCGAGGCTCGCCGCTCCCGCCCAGAGCCTTTCGATGCGGCAGTCTTCGCTTCATGCTTCGGCCTATCCGGTCGCTACCTCCTTTTGAGACTTGAACGTGACGCTTCAACGCCGGGGTCTCTCCCGACGGTGGCCACTTGCTACGGGGCTGCTTGGCCTTTGCCCCGGCGGGTCCTCCCCCCGCTGGCTATGGAGCCCTTCGCAGGGCGCACGTGTTTCCAGGCTTAGACCGGGACCGCGAAGTCAGGTGAGCTGCCCGTCTGATCCCGTTGTCAGGGTCCGCGAAGATCAGATCGCAGTCGCTGGTGGCGGCCAAGGCCCTATCCAGCCGCGACCTCCTTCTGGCGAGGCGCTCACGCCTCGCCCACCTAGCCAAGTCGCGAAAGTCGAGGGGCGAAGCGAGGGTCGCTGTGCCGGCCGGCAGCACCCCGGCGGCCTCGATCGCCGCCACCGATCGCTGTCCACTTTGCACCACCGTCGCGAGCCGATCGTAGAGATCCGGGGCCATCGTTCGCAGCTGGGCTGCCTCGCGGTGGGCCGGGTTGAGGTACGAGACATGTTTGCCGTCCGCGTTGTGATCCTCATCCGGCACCAGGTACCAGACAACCCCGAGGCGTAAGGCTGGATGACTGGCATCAGCGGCACACAACCAGTGCAGCAGAGCGTACTTCAGGAAGTCGCCCACATCCCCGGCGTAGCGGTCCTGCACTTCATACCTCCATTCGCGTGGTGACGTCAGTAGCGCGGTCGGTGGAGCGCGGGCGACCCCATTGGAACCCGCACACGGGCCTTGTGCGAGCTTGGTGGCTCGGTGGCGGCGCTGCAACCGGACACCGGAGCTTTCCGCCTGCGGAGCATGGTCATCAGAGCTGGCTAGACGTCGCCAGCGGTGCCGCCGAGTCCTCTGTTGGGCTGGGCTGGCCAATCGGATCGGGAAAGACTCTGGCCCCGACCAGGAAGCGAGTGCCCGTTTCTCGCTGGCCCCAGAAGTATGCGTATGCCGTCGGTGGTAGTTCAGTAGCTCTCGATTCGGCTTGGGCTATGGCAGCTCGGCGACTCTGCTCGAGGAGTTCATGGATGTCCAACTCGGGCTCGAGGTGCGCGACCAGTTGGACCGACCTGTCGCCTGGGAGAGGAAGCAAGGCCAAGCGAACACTCGGGCCTGAACCGGCCATCACTGCGATGTCTCCCGAAGCGATGAAGATGGTGACGGCGACCACGTCTCCGCTCCCGGCGCGTGCCGCCTCGATGAAGATGATGTTCTTCCAGGTGGGCGTGGCCCGCTGCTCAGGACGGAGAGCCAACTCACTCGTAGGGAAAATCAGCTGGACAGCGGCGACCACGCCCGATACTACGGGAGACGGCTCGTCCCAGACTTCCCACGCTCGGTCTCTGGTCGGTGGAACGAGGCATGGCCTCTCTCGGACAGCCTCATCAGAGAAGGCGATCCGCCACCTCCCGGAGGTGTGGAGGCTCACCTTGGCCTCCCTTATGCTGTCAAGGCAGGCTAGGTAGATGTCACCGGGCTTGGAGGTCCAGAGCCGCCAGCTGTTTGGATGTGAGCCCGTCGGGAGCGCCGACGGCGAAACGGATGGGTCCGGACCGAATCGGAAACATGGGATCGCTGAGGGATGCGTTTGGTTTCACAGTGGCACTCCCGATAGCTCCAGGATGGCATCGTACATCCAGCCGTACCGGGCCACCTCACTCGCGTCTGCCTCGCAACCGCTGATCGTAGGTCCGGGGAGCCGTTTGAGGCTGTTGTGACCACCGAGAAGTGACCCAGTTGATGTGGACCCCTCTTTCTCCTGGGTTCCGCAGCAGCGATGACGGCTTGAGGCAGAAAGTGCCCAGATGATGCGGGAAAAGGGCAAGACGCCGGGCGGAGGTGTAGTGCCTAGGCCGAGTTCGGGGCAGTCAGGCCGCTGGGTGGGGGCTGGTCTCCAGAGCGAGGAAGCGCGACGGCTCGGGGATCTCTAGTGCCTTCATCACCTCTGCCTGCCGAGAGGTGATCTCGGTGCGCTGGAGGCAACGGCCGGCCGAACCCTGGAAGGTGCCCACATGAAGGCGTTGCAGCTCATGGCGGAGGTTGCGCCAGCTGTCCCGGGTCCGGTTCTCGGCCACCCGGATCAGCAGGA
>DAHVDN010000049.1 GCA_027313505.1 Candidatus Dormiibacterota bacterium | reverse complement strand
TCGTCCCGCCAGAAGCCGCGCAGCTCATCGGCCAGCTGCCGCGCCGGCTCGGCACCGAGCGCGGCCAGCCGGCGGTCCTCGTCTGGGGCGCGGGTTAGGAGCAGATGGCCCAGCCAGAGGAGCTCCAGGGGGGCGGAGGGCCGAACCTCCGGGATCGGCTGAACCGGCTCCTCGCCAGGGTCCACTGGGGGCATAGCCAGGTGACTATATCATGGCGCCGGCAATCCCCATTGCTTCGGGGATTGACAAGGCATAGCGGTATATGCTTATATAGCTGCATGCTTAATCTGTTTGCGGCGAGGATCGAGGTGGAGCGGCGGCAGTACGAGGCGTTGGCGTGGGCGCGGCAGGCTCGGACCGGGAGGGAGGCGAGGCGCCGGGACTCGGCGCCACCGGCTCCGTCGCCGTCGCCCCGGCCGCTGTCCGGCGGGGTGCCCGCCCACTGATCTGACGAGGGCTACACTCCCTCCGTGCGTGCCGGGCCGGAGAGCCTGACGGGGCTGGTGCGGGCCAGGACCCTCTTTCTGTCGCGGGCCGTCGTGCTCCTGCTGGTGGCGGCAGGCGGGCTGGGGGAGATCGCAGTCATCTGGCACCGCTCTCCAGGAGCCGGCCTGCTGCTCCTCTGGACCGCCGGGGGGGTGCTGGTCGGAGTTGGGGTCGGGGCCTTGCCTGCCCGCAAGCTGGCGCGCCGGCGCTGGCGGCAGGCCGGGCCGGGGCCGAGGCATCCTCCCTTGGAGCGGCTCCCCTGGTCCGCCCTGCTCTGGGAGGCCGTGGTGGCCGCGGCGGTCTTCGAGGCGCCGGTGGCAGCGGCCCTTCTCGCCCACTTCAGCGGGGCGTTGACGGCGGTGTCGCTGGAGCTGGCGCTGGCCATGGCGGCGGGGCAGCAGCTCGGACTGGGCTGGTGGACAGGTAACGCGGAACGCGAGCGGGGCGGCCAGTTGCTGGTCCGGCTGGGCCGGGGCCGGCTCCGCTCTTGGTGGCCCGACGTCTGGCTGACCACCGCCGGGCGGCCCGGAGAGCCGAGCCCGGGTTGACCGCACCCCCCCGGCCCGGGGAGCGCACCTCGCCCCTCGGCATTGGTGGGACTACAATCGGCAGGCCCGGGTCGGGCCGGGGAAGGAGGGCAGCTGTTGGCGGTGCAAGCTGAGGTCGAGGGGCTGGCGCTCTCCGAGGCCGTGCGCGAGCTGGCTCGGGAGCGGATCGAGCCGCGAGCCGCTGAGATCGACCGCACCGCTGAATACCCTTGGGACGTGGTCGACCTCTTCCGGAGCCACGACGTCTACGCGGCGGCGTTCCCCCCGGAGTACGGGGGGGTTTCGGGCTCCGCCCTCACCCTGGCGATGGTCGTGGAGGAGGTGGCCAAGGTGTGCGCCACCTCCTCCTTGCTCCTGGCGGTGCAGGCCCTCGGCGGCTATCCCATCCTGCTGGGCGGCAGCGAGGCCCAGCGCCGGGAGTTCCTGCCCAGGCTGGCCTCGGGCGAGCTGATCTCCGCCTACGCCCTCTCTGAAGCGGACGCCGGAAGCGACCCCGCGGGGATGCGCACTCGGGCCCGCCGAGAGGGGCAGGAGTACGTCCTGGACGGCAGCAAGATGTGGATCACCAACGGCTCGGTGGCCGACCTGATCGTGGTCTTCGCGGTAACCGATCCAGGGCGCGGCAGCCGGGGCATCTCGGCATTTTTGGTGGACGGGGCGAGCCCGGGGCTGGAGCGGCGGCAGATCCACGGCAAGCTGGGAATCCGGGGCAGCGACACCGCCGAGCTCACCTTCAGCGCCTGCCGGGTGCCGGCCTCCCGGCTTTTGGGGCAGGAGGGGGATGGCTTCCGGATCGCCATGGGGGTCCTGGACCGCTCGCGGCCCCAGATCGGGGCCCAGGCCCTCGGGATCGGGGCCGGGGCGCTGGAGCGCGCGGTCGCCTACGCCAAGGAGCGCCGCCAGTTCGGCCGCCCCATCGCCGAGTTCCAGGGCATCCAGTTCATGCTGGCGGACATGGCCGTGCAGCTGGAGGCCTCCCGCCAGCTCGTTCACGCCGCCTGCCGGGCCATAGACGAGAAACAGGAGGGGGTGACCCGCCTCGCCGCCATGGCCAAGCTGATGGCCTCGGACACCGCCATGCGCGTCACCACCGACGCCGTCCAGGTGCTGGGTGGATACGGCTACGTGAACGAGTTCCCCCTGGAGCGGATGATGCGCGACGCCAAGATCACCCAGATCTACGAGGGCACCAACCAGATCCAGCGGGTGGTGATCGCCAAGCAGCTGCTCAGCTGATCTCAACCGGCCTAGAGCCGGATCCAACGGCTGGCAACATATAGGGATGTTGCCAGGGAGACGCAAGGGACACTACTGCTCGACGTGCTGAGGCCAACTGTGGCCACGAGTCTGGGCCGGCGCGGGTGTGACCTGGGGGTCGGCCGTTACCCAGGTGGGCCGCTCGGTGGCGGCCGCTAGGCTATCATCTCCCGCCGATGGCTATCCCCGACTTCCAGACCATCATGCTGCCCGCCCTCCAGGCCTTCGCCTCCGGTGGCGAACATAGGGTCCGCGACCTGATCCCCGGGCTGGCAGACCACTTCGGGCTGACAGCCCGAGAGCGTCGGGAGCTTCTCCCCAGCGGTACGCAGGCTCGCTTCGACAATCGGGTGCATTGGGCAGCGAGCTACGTGAAGCAGGCGGGACTCCTCCAGCGAACCGGCCGCGGGTTACTGGTGATCACCAGCCGGGGCCAAGATATACTCGCCCAGCACCCCGGGAGACTCTCGGTGCACGAGCTGGAGCGGTTCCCAGAGTTTCGGGAGTTCAAGGTGCGGACCAGGGCCCCCAAGTCGGGGATCGGGAGCCCGATGCGAGATTCTGAGGACGTTTCCGATCCTGAGGAATCACTTGAGACTGCCTGGCAGACACTCCGCGATCAGTTGGCCCAGAGCGTCTTGGAGCGCGTGCGGGCCGTAACACCGCAGTTCTTCGAGCGAGTGGTCGTGGACGTCCTCATGAGCATGGGGTACGGGGGCACATCTTCGGATGCTGCCCAGGTCGTGGGGGGCTCTGGAGACGGGGGAGTTGACGGCGTGATCAAGCAAGATCGGCTCGGCCTCGACGCCGTGTACGTCCAGGCGAAGAGATGGGATGGACCGGTCGGTCGACCTACCGTTCAGTCCTTCGCTGGAGCCCTCGACGCCCGCCAGTCGACCAAGGGGGAAGGGGGTCATGATTACCACTTCGACGTTTACCCCGGACGCCCGCAAGTTCGTCAATCAGATCAGCAAGCGGATCGTCCTGATCGACGGCGAGGCCCTAGCCCGGTACATGGTCGAGTTTGGCGTCGGGGTCGCCACAGCCAAGACGTACGAAGTGAGGCGAGTCGACCTCGGTTACTTCGAGGAGGGGTGACGCGATGTGCGGCACTCAACCTATCTCTGTCCGAATCGAAGCTGTTGTCGATGTATCGTTAGGCGGTCGCTTGATCTCCTGACAGCAGCCCTGGCAACACTCCCGGCATCACTTAGAGCCTCGCCGGGGGCCACTGGCCCGGCCCCGCCGGCCTAGAGCCGGGCGCCGGTCACTCCACGAAGTTGGATCGCCTGACCAGCGACTGCGGCCCATCTGGCCCATGACCTACCCCCGCTAAGGCGCGGACAGCTCACGCCCCGTGCTTGTGGAGCTGGAGCTGACCCGATATGCCGGACTGTGGGGACGAACCCACATTGTGAACGGAACGCCCCCATGGGCGAGACACTCTCCCAGATCCGCACCGGAAACTCACCCCACGCCATGGCGAGCCTGCGCAACCTGGCGATCGAGCCCTGCAGCTGGCAAGGGAGGACACCATCGCCAAGAGCCGACGCTGGGCCAGCCTGGATCCGGTTCGCGCCGTCCACCCGCGCCCGGAGGGAGCGCGACGGGCCAGCTCGCTTCTGAGCCCGCTCTCGCCCGGCCAACGGCATCCCGACACCGCGCCAGGGAGCAGTCTTAACACCTCCTGTGCCGGCCAACCCGAAGGTGGCCCGCGTGAGCCGCCTAACTCCTACTCCAGGCCCCCAACTTTGCCGATGGCCGCGCCCCCAACACCAGAGGTGTCAGCACTTGACAGCTGCCAGATGCCACCATATACTCCAGCCCCATGACTCTCGACAGCTGGAACCGGGTCGACAAGCGCACTCTGCACGAGCAAGTCGCCGACCACCTGCGCCACCGACTTCTCACCGGTGTGGCGTCCCCAGGGGAGTTACTGCCAGAAGCGCGAATTGCCACCGAACTGGGAGTGAGTCGAGGTACGGTTCGCGGCGGCTTCTACCAGCTTCAGAGTGAAGGGCTTGTGGAGTGGGCGCCCCGCCTGCCCCCGAGGGTGCGCAGCGTGTCACGCTCCGAGGTCGAGCAGTTATACGCCGTCCGCGCACTGCTCGAAGGGCATGCGGTGCAGCTGATCGTAGGACAGGACAAGGAGCAGAGGTCCCAATCCATAGACGCCCTGAGAACCGCAGCTAAACGGGAAACTCAATCCAAAACCCTGCTCTTAGAAGACAGAATACTCACTGACCTAGGCGCGCACGAAGCGCTATTGCACGCCTCCGGCAATGGGATCCTGTATGCGGCATGGTGCCCCCTTAGAGCTAAAATCATTCTCGCTCTGATGTCTGCATCCAAGAACCAGATTCTGGCAACTAAGGCCGATGATCACAGCGGAATCATCGACGCGATTGAAGCAGGGGATAGTACCCTTGCACTCGCACGGCTGCGCAAGCATCTCTCGCGAGCAGCTACTGCGTGCGCGGTGCCCATTACGTCTACCATGGCGGGAGAGGCCTCATAGCCCCCGCTAGCCGACGCAGATGCTTCAATCGCGCCGGTCCCCGGGGCCCTGCAGGAGACAAGAACGCGTGTTCAACTGCACGCCAACGTTCTCGCAATCGGTCCGTGCCCCTAGGGCCTAGATATGCGGGCTAATGTCTAACCCATTTCGGTTATGCCGTCGGCGCGCGCTCCGGGCCGTGCTGAACCCGAGCAGCACGGACAGAGAGATCACAGAGGGAGTACACAAGTGCGAGGCCTTCCCTTTACCAGACCTGGGCGTACGGAGCTCCGAAGCCCGCGACCCACTCCGAAAGTACAGCGGCGTCGAGGCATGCTGGCGTGGGCAGCTGCATCGGCAGTCCTTGCCGTTCTCTTGGCCGCTTGTAGCTCCGCGTCGCCGTCGCCAAAGCCGCCGTCGCCTAATAGGCCACATGGCACCATAACCTTTGCCGACCTGCCAGGTGCGCCTCCGACGTATATATTCCCCTTCGCGCCAGCGAACCAAACCTCAGTAGCGAACTTTCAAGTCATCTACATGCTCTGGAAGCCCCTGTATTGGTTCGGAAACGGCACAAAGGCTGAGGTGAACTACAACCTCAGCCTTGCAAACCCACCCGTGTGGTCCTCCAACGGACTCACCGTAACGATTACGCTCAAGCACTACTCCTGGTCCAACGGGCAGCCACTCACCAGTAAGGACATTCTGTTCTGGTGGGATATGCTCGAATACGAGAAAGATAACTTCGGGAACTATCAGCCAGGACAAATCCCCGACAGTGTCACCAGCTACTCAGCGCCGACACCCAGTACGTTTACGCTGACTTTTAACAAGGCCTACAGCCACAATTGGATCCTCTACAATCAGCTTAGCCTCATCATTCCGATGCCTGCCAATGCCTGGGACAAGACATCGGCGAGCGAGCCAGTCGGAGACTACGCCAGCACGGCTGCGGGAGCGAGGGCGGTTTACGACTTTTTGAATACTCAGGCCACTGACACCGCAACTTACGCCACGAATCCGCTATGGCAGGTTGTTGACGGCCCTTGGCAGTTGAGTCAGTTCACATCGACTACCGGGCAGGCTGCGTTTGTGCCAAACACGCACTACTCAGGACCGGACAAGGCACTGGCGGCCCGCTTCGAGATGCTGCCCTTTACGAGCGACGCGTCAGAGTTCGATGCCCTACGGTCCGGGCAGGTAGACTATGGGTACCTGCCGGTCGAGGACGTGAACCAGAGCGGCTACTTGTCCAGTCATGGCTTCTCAATTGTTCCCTGGACAGCCTTCGGTGTCACGTGGATGTGGCTAAACTATGGGAATTCGGCGGCAGGGCCAATATTCAACCAATTGTACGTGCGCCAGGCCCTGCAGCACCTTATTAATCAACCGCAGTATATCAAGGACATATTCCACGGATACGCCGTGCCGACCTATGGTCCGGTACCGATTGAGCCGTCTAACCCGTTCGTGTCACCTGGCGAAGAGCAGAACCCGTATCCATACAGCGTTTCAGACGCTCGGTCGTTGCTATCATCGCACGGTTGGTCAACGCCAAATGGGGGTGTTGCGACTTGCGAGCGCCCGGGGGCGGGCGCAAACGAATGCGGATCTGGTGTGGCGGCGGGGGCAACGTTGAGCTTCACCGCGCTATACCCGTCAGGACAACTGGCAGTCGACAACGAAATGGCGGCGGTAAAGTCTGCGTTTAGCGCCGTTGGCGTGCAACTGACACTGCACGAGGAGCCACAGGCGTCCGTGTTCACGGACGTGAACACGTGCGATAGGGCGTCGGGGCAGAACTGTGGTTGGCAGATAGGGCTATGGGGTAGCCCGTCCATCTTCTACACGCCGGACAACGAGCCCACTGGGGACCCGATTTTCACCACAGGGGGTGCATTCAATGCTGGAAGCTATAGCAACGCGCAGAACGACGCATACGTGAACGCAACCCACTTGACCTCGGGCTACGGCCCCATGTTCACTTATGAAGACTACCTTGCAAAGCAGCTTCCCGGTATTTGGTTGCCTGCGTCGCCGTACCAGATTTCGGTCATTAGTAAGGGCCTTCATGGCGCATCCAGCCAAAATCCCTACGTGGAGATCGATCCGTCAGCATGGTCGCTCGGATCGTGAGTAGCATCCGGCATCGTCTTGGCAGCGGCGGTATGGGTGGGTGATGGGTCGGAAGGCGGGGTCAGGGGCGGTAGCCCCTGACCCCGTGAGCTTCTGGCTGGAAACCTGTGGCGATGAGATGAAGGTGCGTCCGGCAGCGGTGGGTAGTATTCGCTGCGACGTGGCCATCGTAGGAGGTGGGTTTACTGGCTTGTGGACGGCATACTATCTGCTTAAAAACGTGCCCGGTCTGCGAGTGGCGATTTTTGAGAGTAGGTACTGTGGAGTTGGCGCGTCCGGTCGGACCGCGGCCGGAGCCGGTGCTCGAGTGGCAGGACAGGCCCAGCTCGAAGCAGAGTGCAGTCCGGGTCTGCGGTCCGCATTGTGGGTGGAGCAACTAAAGAGTATAGACGAGCTGGGCAAGGTGGCCGAAAGCGAAGCCTTTGACATAGAGTGGGAGCGTGTCGGCAGCCTCGCTGTGGCTTTGGGCCGAGGGCAGAGGGAGGCCCTCGGAGCGGCGGAGCGAGCGCTCACAGGTTCGGAGCGGGCCAGAGGCGTGCGTCTGATGCCGGCAGACGAATTGCGAAGTCGGATTAGCACTGCTCACGCGGAGGGGGCCATCTGGGACCCTGCGGCCGCTAGTGTGCATCCGGGAAAGCTGGTGCGAGGCCTGGCCCGGGCAACCGAGCGTCGGGGGGCCAAAATATATGAGAACAGCGAGGTTCAGTCCGTAGGCGTGACTCGGACTGGAGCCGTGGCCCGCCTAGATGCTGCCGAGGTCCATGCTCGGCGTGTCGTTCTAGCGGCGGAGGGATACTTGCCGAGTATCCAGCCCGTGCGACGGCACATCGCGCCAATTGCCTCGTCAGTCGTGTTGACGGAGTCACTGGGACCGAAGGTCTGGGAGGAGATCGGTTGGGAAGGGAGGGAACTTCTTCACAGCTTCAGGCTGTCGGTGAATTATCTTCGTCGCACTTCCGACGGGCGCATCCTGGTCGGGGGTCGAGGTGCACCGTACAGGTTTGGATCTCGCGTTTCACAGTCATGCAATGACTCCTCGGTAGTGTACCGTGAGTTGCGTGGGCTGGCTGCCAGGTGGTTCCCAGCGCTTCGGTCGGCTGGATTCACTCACCAGTGGTCTGGCGTGCTCGGCGCTGGTCGTGGACTGCGCCCAGGCGTACACGTGCTCAGTCGGGGGCGGATCCTCGCGGTAGGTGGGTACGTCGGCACAGGCGTGGCGCCCTCGAATATGCTGGGCAGGTTGTGCGCGAATGTGGTGCTCGATCGGAAGGCACCACTCGTGGAATCGCCGCTAGTGATTCAAGGGTGGCGGAAGTGGGAGCCGGAGCCTCTACGCTGGTTGGGGATACGCTACGTACAAGTTCGGCTGAACCAGCTTGACCGAGCAGCTGAAGCCCATGGGAAGGCTCCGTCTGGACGTACCCTGGCTGAGCGTCTGTGGAGGGGGTGAGTAGCTTGCCTCGCCGTCGTAGGGTCGCAGTGGTGGGCGCTGGGATTGTGGGCCTGTGCGCCGCCGTGGACCTAGCCGAAGTCGGGTGCGCAGTCTCGGTTGTAGAGTCGGAGCACCCAATCGCCGGTGCAAGCGGGGCTAGCTTTGCGTGGATTGGTGCGAGTCTAAGGGACGTCATAGAACGCCCGGCCTATTTTGAATTGAAGCAGATGGCTACGGAGGCCTATCGGCGACTCACTGCCAAGTTAGGCCCGGACTCGGGGGTGCGGCGGACGGGTGCAATCTTGTGGACTGAGGATGAAGCCGAAGCCGATCTCCTAGAAGTTGAGATCGCTGCGGCACGTACCGCGGGTGTCGAGGCTGACTTGATACAACCGGGCTCCGATTTGGAGAGGATTGAGCCATCTCTATCTCTTCCGCCAAGCGCCGAAGCTGTGGCATGGTTACCGGACGACGGGTACGTGCTGACATCCGAATTGGGGCGGCGCCTTTTGGGGCGGCTTAAAGGTCTCGGAGGACTCACGTTCTTTGGTGAGCGAGCGGACAGGATTGAGTCTCGCTCGGCTGGGCCAAGACTTGTGCTGTCGTCAGGAAGGAAAATCGACAGCGATGCTGTAGTCATCGCAGCGGGCACTCAGTCACAGGTTCTTGCCGAAACAGCGGGAGCACGTATTAGACTCGAGTCGGCGGCCTCGGCCCCATCCAAAGTCATAGGGTTGGTGGCCATAAGCGGACCTAGTTGTAGCGCGCTGTCAAAGGTCGTTGTAGGTACGGATTTGATGTTCCGTCCCGATGGGGGAGGACGCATTCTCTGCCACAGTTACGACGCGGACAGCGCTCTGGCCTCAGCTGCGGAGAGGTTTGGGGCGGCAGCCATTGCCGAGAGCGTGATCTCTCGGTCGCAGATCCTCCTGACTGACGGCGTGGATCTCTCGCTGGGGACCTATAGGGTCGGTGAACGACCCTTGCCTGTTGACGGGGTGGCCATCGTTGGTTGGTGTCCGGGAGCGGACGGAGTGTATGCCGCGGTAACACATAGCGGGGTTTGCCTGGCGCCGGTACTAGGCGAAATCATTGCGAAGGAGGTAGGGCAACTGCGCACGTGTCCGGTACCTTCAGCATTCAGGCCGGATCGCTTCGAGTAGCGCCTGTGAGGCTTTCGCAATGAACCCGTCGCTTCGACGAGACTTGGAGACTTTGCCCGCTTCGCGGAGTTACTTCTGGTCGCCGGTCTGTCAGATAGAAGAGAAGGCCTGCGATGCGCGTGGGCGTTCGTATCCAATGCCATGATGGGCGGGTCACCTCCTGGTATTTGCGTTGAGCGACCCGGCTGCTGTGGCGTACCTGATGACTGACGCTCTCACACCTGGTCGGCGGGGTACAAGTGTCATTCCCTCACTTCTGAGGCAGGCGCCAAGGTACCCCATATGAGTTGGACCTTTTGTACCGGCGAGGGTGGAGGGGCATGCATGGAGGAAGTTCTTCCGACCCCGAATTGGTACGAGACCGATTCACGTGGAGACTTAGGGGGCGCACCCATTGGACGGCCTGCCGCACGTCGGCGACGGTCGCTCTAGGATGGCCCGATTCCTCATTAGGCGGACAGCGCAGGCTGCTATAGTCCTTTTTGGGGTCTCCTTAGTCGTATTTGGGCTGCTTCACGCCCTGCCTGGGGGCCCGGCTCGGGCTGTGCTGGGCCCCCGAGCAAACCCGGTGACGATTCGGGCCTTTGATCGGCAGTATGGTCTGCTGCAGCCGCTGCCCGTTCAGTACCTCGCGTGGATGGGCCACCTCCTCACAGGGAACCTCGGGTTTTCATATAAGCTCAACCAGAGCGTAGACTCGCTCTTGGCGGAGAATATCCCCAGAACTCTCCTGCTGGTAGGCACGGCTACTATTTTGGCGCTGATCATTGGGGTGCCAGTTGGACTGTGGCAGGCAGTTAAGAGGAACCACGTCGAAGATTACGTCCTTACGGGAGCGGCCTTTATCTTTTACTCCATGCCGAGTTTCTTTTTGGGCATGATTCTCATTGTCGTATTCGCGATAGCTGTTCCGCTTTTTCCCTCTACTGGCCCAACGGCATCCACGTCATTGCTGTTGCAAGTGCCAAACCTTGTGCTGCCAGTGACGACTCTCACTCTCATCACACTGGCACTATTCAGCCGCTATGTGCGCTCGTCGGTTGTGGAGAATCTGGTACAGGATTACGTCAGGACCGCCGCCTCAAAGGGTCTATCAACGCGCCGTATCTTGGCTGTCCACGTTCTGCGCAATGCGTTGTTGCCTGTCATTACTCTGGTGGGCTTGAGTCTGCCCGGCATTTTGAGCGGCGCCTTGGTTACCGAATCATTGTTCAACTACCCTGGAATGGGGCTCTTATTCTGGAACGCAGCACAGACAGACGACTTTCCCGTGATGTTGGGCACGGTCATAGTGGTAGCTGTGGCCGTCGTCCTGGGTTCACTCCTGGCCGATTTGCTGTACGCTATGGCCGATCCACGGATTCGCTATACGTGAGGCGCCACACAGGTAGTGGGTTGGTTGAGCCACCCGACGCAATGAGAGATTTGGTTGGTGTGTCGGCTTCGCCGCACATGGACGAGAGCGCCGAGACGGGAGCAGGCAGTGGTCGGTGGTGGCGGGTCCTCGTGACTTTGGTGGAGCACAAGCTTGCCGTGGTTGGGCTGGTAGTCATCGGGGTGTTCATCTTGTTCTGCTTCCTGGGACCGGTGTTCTACCACACCAATCAAGTGACTGTTCAGCTGGGCTCTGAGAATTTGAGCCCTAGCATCGCGCATCCATTGGGCACCGATCCGCTCGGATACGATGTGCTAGGGCGCTTGATGGCAGGCGGGAGGATCACCCTAGCGATAGGCGTGGTAGTGGCGCTAGCGACGACTTTCTTGGGGACTGTGTGGGGAGCGCTGGCGGGCTATATGGGGGGGGCCTTGGACGCACTGATGATGCGAATAGTGGACACTTTCCTTGCGATTCCGGTTCTGTTTCTGCTCCTGTTCATAGCCACGCTTGTGACTCCCTCGGCAATTGTGCTCATCGTTGTCCTAGCTGCAATATCGTGGCTTGTGCCGTCTAGGTTGGTAAGGGCGGAAGCTCTCTCGCTGAGGACTCGAGAGTTCGTGGCGGCGTCTCGTGGGTTCGGGGCCTCGGGGCCGCGAATCCTCTTTCGGCATCTTCTGCCGAACGCGGTCGGGACGATCGTGGTGAACGGAACTTTACAGGTTGCTGACGCGATCTTGGCCGTGGCCTATCTTAGTTTCCTTGGCCTTGGGCTGCCCCCGCCAGCGGCGACTTGGGGTGGGATGCTGTCAAACGGCGTGAACTACATTTTGGACGGATATTGGTGGGACGTGTGGCCCGCGGGTGTGTGCATTGTGCTACTAGTGGTGTCGATAAACTTCTTGGGGGATGGTTTGCGTGACGCGCTGGAAGTACGTCTGCAAAGTCGATGAGCCGAGAGGTGGTAGTGGGAGGTGCCTCGAGGAGGTTGTAGAGTAGCTGCAGCGGACTGGGCTTTCTGTTCGAGCGTCTGCGGGGCGGCTTTAGCTACTGCGGTGGGCTAATCTACAGCTGAGGGGGAGTGGAGCGGATCAACGGGCAGGTTGCGGGGCAAGTGACAGTGAAAGGTGTGAGGCCGATATGGGAGGTAGCGGTTTGGCAGACGTGGCTGTAGTTGGAGGGGGGCTTGTTGGCTCGTGCGTTGCTTACGAGCTGGTTCGGTTAGGCGCAAACGTGACGTTGGTAGAGAGGGAGTCTGCTGGCCAGGCTACTGCGGCAGGAGCAGGCATATTGTCTGCCGCGACAAGCCGGTGGGGTAGTGCCGCGGACCATGCATTTGCCGTTGATTGCGGTCGGTATTACCAGAATTTGCTGGATGCGCTTCAATCTGACGGGTCTGGTGCAGGCAGATACGCTGTGTGCGGTACGCTGGTGGTCGATGGGCCCGGGGACTTGGACGACGTGCGTGAGGAAGAGTTTGCGTTTCTGATGGGTCGCGACTCCGAGGTCGAGGGCGCACAGTCAAGACTTCGGCGTTTAAGTTCTGAGGAGGCGCATGAGGTGTCGCCGATCCTAGGCGAGGTCGGTTCTGCACTGTTCGACCCAGTGGGGGCGCGGGTCGATGGATGGGACCTCTGCTGCGATGTGCGAAGGGCTGCGCAAAACCGCGGATTGCGCATGGTCTTCGCGACAGTGACCGACTTGCTGCTGCACGCTGGGCGCGTGCAGGGTGTGGAGGCTGGTGGCGAGCGGCTCGGCGCGGATGCCGTGGTATTAGCAGCGGGGGCTTGGACGAAGGACTTCGAGGCGATCCTTGGCTTCGAGACCGGCGTCGCCCCGATGCGTGGTCAGATTTGCCACCTTCAGTATCGCGCGGACGTGACGAGTCCTCCGGGACGGCCGTCCATAGTCGGTCTGCGGGGTCACTATCTAGTGCAATGGCCGGACGGGAGAGTCGTCGCGGGTGCAACAAGGGAAAGTGGGTCTGGATTCGAGCCAGTATTGACTGAATCCGGACAGAGCGAGGTCATGGCCGAGGCGCTGCGCCTAGCTCCTGCCCTTGAGGCGGCTGAGGTGCGCGAGTGGCGCGTCGGCCTGAGGCCGGCGTCGAAGGATGGGATGCCATTATTGGGACGCGTTAGCTCGCTCCCGGGTTGCTACTTGGCCACGGGGCACGGGGCAGGGGGCCTCTTAATGGGCCCATACTCGGCACGCCTGGTTGCCGAGGGGGTACTGGCTCAAGGCGATCCCATCCAGTTAGGGCGCTATTCGCCGGATAGGTTTGGCGTGTAGTCCTGCCAAGTATGGGTCGAAGTGTTTTGAGCGCCCATAGGGTCGTGCGATTTTCGGCCGGCCCCAATGGTCGGTGCGGTTTCAGCGGCGACGCCTCTTCCCCGGGGGTTATGCGGTGATTGCTTGTGCCGGGGCAGGCGAGACCTGTGTGCGCGATTGTTCATGTGACGATGGTGTCGATTACGCTCGCGGGGTTGGGCTGTGAGTGTAACTCCACAGCTCTATCGTGGGCGAGGCGGATCGGCATGGAGCCACAGTGAGTGGCTGGTCCCGTGGAGGCGTGGACGCTCGCTGCTGGTTTCGGTGAGGGCGGTTGAGTGGAGGAGTGTGGATGACCTCAGGTAATGAGAAGTCTGACATGGTAAGTGGAACCGGCACACGATACGAATCACAAGAAAGGTTCCGAAGTCTCAGGGGTATCCGCGAAGAGGCTGCGGCGGTTTTGGGTACGAGGGATTGGGACTATCTGTGGTGTGGGGTTGGGGACGAAGTCACCGTGGCGTGGAACTCAGATCGTTTTGCGGCATATCAGCTTGCCGCACCACTATTCGCCGGGATAGTGAAGCCTGACACAAGTACCACGTTTCTCGGTATGACATTACGCCTTCCCTTACTCATAGCGCCATTTGGAAACGATGCTGTCTTTCATCCAGACGGACATTTGGCCGTTGGTAGGGCGGCTGCCAGCGCAGGGATAGCGCAGATGGTGCCTGTGGCGGCTTCGTATCGCCTTGAAGACGTCGCTGCTGCGTCTGCTGCGGCGAAAGTGTTTCAGATGACCTTCGTAGGAAGCGATCGTTCTGTGCAAACAATGATCGAGCGGGCTGCCGCGGCTGGATATGAATATATTTGCGCATCAGACTCCCCGACACTGCAGTGGAGAGAGCGTCTGATTGAGAGCTCCTACTCGCCCGTTCGTTCGGACCCTGATGTCAACTTTGGGCACCGAGGTTTGGAGAGAGAGGCGTTGGAAGAACTGAGGAACTTTTCGCGGCCAAGATGGGGCTGGGAGGATGTCCGCTCCGCGATTCGCGAGAGTCCGTTACCTGTAATAATCAAGGGTGTGCAGAGCGTCGCGGACGCGAGTGAGGCGCTAGAGGCTGGGGCGGCTGCACTCTATATTTCGAACTACGGCGGGCGTGAGGTCGACAGAGTACCTGCAACCATTGACTTGGTAGCTGGAATACGCGACGCGGTCGGGAGGGATGCTTCGATAATCCTAGACAGTGGAATAAGGCGCGGGTCGGATATAGCGACCGCACTCGCACTTGGAGCCGACGTGGTGGCCGTAGGGCGTCTCGCGGCGCTCGGGTTGGCGGCGGGTGGGGAGTATGGGGTAAGACGAGTAATACAACTTTTGGAGGCCGAATTGGCCTCGACGATGGGCCGGCTTGGCTGCTCTGCCGTGGGTGATCTCAGCAGACGAGTGTTCACACGCGAGCATAGGGGCAAGTCGGGGCCTTGGGTGTGGTGAGATTGAACCGCCCCGGGAAAGCTGGAGACTCCATTCGTTGAGAGGATGGAGAGATGACAAGCACGACGAGGTACCCGCAGGAGCTGCGGGAGCGGGCGGTGAGGCTGGTGCTGGAGCACGGAGGGGAGTACCCCTCGGAGTGGGCGGCGATTGAGTCGATCTCGTCCAAACTGGGGATGACCAAGGAGACGCTTCGGCGGTGGGTGCGGCGGGCGCAGGTGGACGGTGGTCTGCGATCTGGAGTGACCACGACGGAGCGAGCGCGGATCCGGGAGCTGGAGCGGGAGGTTCGGGAGCTGCGGCGGGCCAATGAGATCTTGAGAGCGGCATCCCTTTTTTTCGCCCGGGAGCTCGACCCGAGACCGCCCAAGCCGTGAAGTTCATTACCGACAACCGAGAGCGCTGGGGAGTTGAGCCGATCTGCCGAGTCCTGCAGTTCCCAGCGGCCACCTACTACGCGGCCAGCTCCAGACCAGCTTCGGCACGGGAGCTGCGGGACCGGGAGTTGAGGCCGCAGATCCGGCGGATCTGGGAGGCGAACTTCCGGGTCTACGGCGCCGACAAGGTCTGGGCCCAGCTGCGGCGCGAAGGCTTTCATGTGGCTCGCTGCACGGTGGAGCGGCTGATGCGGGCGCTGGGACTGCGCGGTGTGGTGCGAGGCAAGGCTCCCCGAACCACGATCGGTGCCGACGGGGCGGAGCGACCTGCGGACCTGGTTCAGCGGCAGTTCGTGGCGACGGCGCCGAACCGGCTGTGGGTAGCGGACCTGACCTATGTGAAGACCCACTCCGGCTGGGTCTACGTCGCCTTCATCGTGGACGTCTTCTCGCGGTTCGTGGTGGGCTGGCAGGCATCCCGATCCCTGCGCACCGACCTGGCACTGGACGCCCTGGAGATGGCGGTCTGGGGCCGGCGCGGCGAGCAGCTGCGGGGACTGGTGCACCACTCGGACAGGGGCGTCCAATACCTGGCGGTGCGCTACTCCGAGCGCCTGGCCGAGGCCGGAGCGGTTGCTTCGGTGGGATCCCGGGGCGACAGTTACGACAACGCCTTGGCCGAATCCTTCAACGGTCTTTACAAGACCGAACTGATTCGCAAAGACGGGCCCTGGCGCGGGCTCGAGGACGTGGAGCACGCCACCCTCGAATACCTCGACTGGTTCAACCACCGCCGGCTCCACAGTGAGCTGGGCATGGTTCCCCCCGCCGAGTTCGAAGCCGCCCACTACCATGAGGAAGCCCCTGCTCTGCGGGCTGTCTCACACTAACCAGAGTCTCTACAAAACCCGGGGCGGTTCATTGTGCTCCCGACTGCCGTCACTGCGCTCGGCAGCGGCGTCAGCCTGCCACTTACAAGCCAATTCAGTGGGAATCTCGCGGAGAACGGAGCCTACGTCGGCCTGCCGCTCCTAGCCCTACTGGCGTGGTGGCTCTGGAGCCACCGACGTGACAAATGGTTAGGGGTGCTGGCCTTCACCGCCATCGCCTGCCTGGTGGCCGAACTGGGCCCCAAGCTCCACATTGGGGGCTTGGTCGGAGGATACCTCCCCTGGATCCTGCTCAGCAAGCTGCCGTTCTTGAAGGACATCCTCCCGGTGCGCTTCGCCCTGTACTTTGACCTCACGGCAGCGATCGTCGTGGCCATAATCTTGGCTCGCCTTGGGCGGTCGCGCATGGTCGCGGCGGCACTGCTAGCGGTGGTGGTGGTGCTCCCATGGTGGCCGGCGCCGTGGCGCCTAACTCGCGTGGTCACCCCCTCTCTTTTCGCCCCGCAGACCGTTCGTCGGCAGTTCCCGGCCCATGAGACGCTCGTGGTGCTGCCCTACGGCGACGAGGGCCAATCCATGATTTGGCAGGCCGCCGACCAGATGTACTTCACCATGGCCGGCGGGTACCTCAGCTTTGTCCCTGCGTCGATGGCCGATCTGCCGGTAGTAGGCGAGTTGTATGGGACGCGTGCTCCGGGGAAGGACTTTGGAGGCAGCCTGCTTGCCTTCTGTCACTCGCACGGGGTCCGGGCCGTGGTGGCAACGCCTGGAACTCCCCCGCTGCTCTTGAAAAGCCTGCACGCCCTGAAGTGGAACCGGACAGACTGGCCCGGAGCGACCATCTTCTGGGTCCCGAAGGCGGATGTCTGAAGTGGCTCACTGCAGTGATTCCCCACTATGAGGGCCGCTATCCCAGGTCGATGCACTACCGGGGCCGGAGATGCGGGGCAACCACCGAGACCTCAGCTGGCCAGCTGTCACAGCGCCGCCTATCACGCACCAAACAGCCATCTCTGAGAAGAGCGCGAGCTCCGGGAAGACCATGGTCCGCTGCAGGGAGGCGTTCAGCCATCCCCGAATCCCAAGGGTGCCGACAGCGTAGGTGAGGACCAGTGCTACAAGGTAACCCCCGGTGGCCGCCCAGACCAACCACGGTGGCCCGAGGTCCAGCATCAGGCGCCGGGGGCGCCATCTCAACCAGCCAACGACCACAACGATGCCCGCGAGCGCGAAAAGCGGCAGGTAGAACAGCAAGCCTCGGCCGATCCACTCGAGCCTGAAACCAAGGCTCTGGGGCGATCGGGGTCCTTCGAAGAACCGGTTACCGACGTGCAGGGCGTGCACTCCCACGAACCACACAAGTCCGCTTGCGAGGGTAATGCCTGCGACTGCCATGGCCAGCTTGGCGGTGCCCGCCACCGGCGGCAGGGGAAGGCGCCCGCGCTCAGGTACTGCGTCCAGAGGGTCCGTGCGAGTGTGAGAAGGATGGCGCGCGGTGCTCGCACACCGGATAGCGACAAGAACCGCAATGACCACACTGCAGGCAAGCCCCTCACTCTTGGTCAAACTGGCGACCAGGCCGCACACTATTGCTGTGGCGAGGTGGCTCCGGCGAAGCGGTAAGACCAACCCATACAAGATGGCGCCGGTCGCACATCCCGCCCACAGCAAATCGGCATCGCCCCCGACCGAATAGGGCGCGTCGAAAGCGAAGCCCTGGATGACCAGACCCGCAGCAAAGAGGAGAAGCAGCCAACCAGGCAGGCGGCGATCAACGCCGATTCCTGCCAAGCCCAGGGCAGCAACCAGAAGCGCACACGCATTGAGCACGGCAACAGTCGCAGCGGCGGCCTGTGCACTGACGTGGCGCGAGACAATACTCGACGTGGCAATCGCGGCAGAGACCAGCGGAGGATAGGAGGGGTTGCTGAAGGCGTAGGCGCTGTTATTGATGCTGGACAAGTAGTCTCGGTGGCCGGCCACGATCCATAGGGCGTGGAAGATCCAGATGGCGTTGGCATCATGGGAGACATAGGAGGCTCTCAGAAGTAGCAATGGGCTCGCAGACACAAGGACTAGGATGGCAAGCTCAAGCTTTTGGACGCCGAGATTGCTGGGTGCGGGGCTGGGAAGGATCCGGACCACGTGGCGGAGCCTCGTGTATCGTCTACTTCTTGCGGTTTCACTTACTGCAAGGCTAGACGCAGATGGCATCCGTTCCTCAGCGTTGCGTGGGGGGCGCCTCCATTGAGAACATCGTGCCCAAGGCCGCGCCTTGGACGATATACCGGGGCCTGCGGCGGCCGAGGTTCGGCGGGAGAGAACTACGTAGGCGGCGCAGGACGCGTTAGCGGCTATGGCCAGCGCAACGAACCACTCGACGAACGCGCCACCGACGAAGAGCTCGCCCTCGGCGGCCCAGGCCGCCAAGAGAGCCCCACCGAGAGGGGATAGAGCGAGGGTTGTCAGGTTTGGGCCGGCCGCGAGCGACAGGGGGAGGATTGCCACGATGGCAAGGGTCGCGAGGGAAAGGACCACCTGCGTGATCACGATAGGGGCGTGACCCGCAGCACGACTCCGTGACACCCGGTTGGGGCGGAGGAAGGTTCAAGCGTCACCTGCCAAGTGGCTGATCGAATGGAGGCGACAGGGCGGGCCCAGTTGTTATCGAGCTCCAGAAGCAGTTGGGCGGAGTAGCTTTGCTGGCTGCCGAAGTACATGGAAGCCTGGGACGGCACGGCGGTCCGCAATGCGTGTTGCAAACACTGGCGCTGGCGCAGGTCGGTCAGGGATGCGACGGGTGCCTGCGAGGAGAGCAGAGGAGCGACGAAGACAGCAGAAAGTTGGAAAATGCGGGCCATCATGTAGACAACCACGGCGGCTATGGTGGTTGCCTCGAGGAAGACGTTTGGCTTCGTGGCGACCAGCCGTCTACTCTTTGGCGGCATCAGCGGTGTGCCCAGCACAAGGCAGAGTACGCGGAGCGGCAGTGAGAGTCGGGGATGGGGCATCTCGACTGGAAGGTCTTAACCGATTGGCAGGGACGGGCGGACTGAGTGCGGGCAGGTGGCAACGCCGGTTGGGGCGGCGCGCCCATCGTCGAAAGGCGCTTCGGAGTTCGGCGTTGGAGTGAGGTGGGCAAACTCTTGGTGCTGGACAGGAGGCGCCGCAGGGGCTGCGGCGATAGGCACGGGGAGAGGTTGGGCACTGAGCCGATGCTGCTGCCCCTTGGCACGATGGCGGCCCGAGGACCGCAGCCGGCGTGGGAGTTGGGTTCACGGGCCGCCGAGCCTTGCCTCCGGGCGCGAGAATGAGACCGAGGAGGGTCGGGTCCGTGTCCGTGACTGACACATGGGCTGGCGGTGGGAGCCCGCCAGCACGGGATGATGCTGTGAGGGCCAGGGCCGGGCGGGCTACGCCAGTGACCAACGGCAGCATGTTAAGTGGTCGAGCAGGTTCTGGTCCACCGTGACCGGTCCTAGGATGGCGGGGTTGCGGCTCCGGCGGAAGTTGGAAGGCATCGAGAGTGGTGGCGGATGAGGGGCCGGGCCGTGGAGGGATAGCAGTGGAACGAGGCACGACCATTGCCGTCAGTCTGCCATTGGATGAAGCGGCGCGAGAGTGACAAGTTCGTTGCGTTCCGCATAGGGTAGGTGTCCTGTCGGATTAGCGGGCTTCCGGACGATGCGAGCCGCGCCCGCACCTCTCGTCGTCCTGGGGCCTTGGTAGAGTAGGCCCATGAGCGATCTGGGCGATTTGGCACTTGCGCTGTACCAGCGCGCCCTGCAGCTCAAGGAGCACCTTTGACTTTGCTGGCAAGGATGCCCGGGCCAGGGAGATCGAGGCCGAGTTGGGAGCGGACGGGGCATGGGATGAACCGGCAGTAGCCCAGTTGGCCGCCCAGAAACTGAGCCGCCTCCAGGGGGAGCTCGCGGACTTGGACCGCTTGGAGGTGCGGGCTCGTGATGCCGTGACCCTCGCGGAGCTGGTTCAAGACGATGAGTCCTTGACCGAGCAGGTGGAGGGGGAGTTGGCCACCCTCCGATCTGAGATCGACCAGCGCGAACTGGAGCTCCTCTTCCAGGACCCGTACTCGGACTACCCAGCCTTACTCAGCGTCCACGCCGGGGCGGGCGGGACGGACGCCCAGGACTGGGCCGAGATGCTCCTGCGCATGTACCTCCGCTGGGCGGAGGGCAGAAAGCTCAAGGCCGAACCCTTGGACGAGTCCGAGGGGGAGGAGGCGGGGATCAAGAGTGCCACGGTGAGGTTCGAAGGGAAGAACGCATACGGGCTCCTGAGGGCCGAGAAGGGGGTCCACCGGCTGGTCCGCATCTCCCCCTTCGA
>DAHVDN010000048.1 GCA_027313505.1 Candidatus Dormiibacterota bacterium | reverse complement strand
AGGGGGCCATCATCCTCACCGCGGTATTGCCGCAATTCATCGACCGCTCGGCAGGTCACCTCCCCACTCAGCTGCTGATGCTCGGCGCGATATTCGTTGTGGTCACCCTCGCCGCAAACCTCATCTGGGCTCTGGGAGCTGGTGTGGTTAGGTCGTGGTTCACGCGCTCGCCCCGTCGCCTCGAAGCTGTAGGGGGGGCCGGCGGGATCGCCATGATCGGCATCGGAGTCAGCCTGGCGATAGCCGGGCGCAAGGACTAGGACAGCCGCCGCCGGGCGAGCTGGTGCGGGCTCGGACCGCGGGCAAACTGCAGGGACGGACGGGCCCGTCCCTGCCGGTCACCGAGCATCCGCTCTCGCCGGAGGAGCCTGCCGGGCGTCTTCTCCGCCTGAAGTCGGCGCCGGAACTGGTCACGTGGCTGGCCGACGAACAAGCCGCCGTTTACTCTGCTTTTGCGGATGTAGGTGGCCTCTTGAGGACGTGCACGCACAGGGACGCGTGATTGTCCAGTGACCGCGAAGCGGTGGTTGGCGCTGGCTAGGATCAGAGGCGGCGGCCTCGGCTGGGCTTGGCCCTCACCGAACGAGGCGCCCATCGCGGGCTGCGAATATGGTCACGGCTTCAGCATCGCTGGCCGTTGCCCGGACAAAGTAGTCAGCCCACTCCTGGCTGCCTGGGTAGGTCGACTCGACGACAACTCGGGCGCACGCGGCCTCGATGTCGATGGCGGTCCGATGCACGGTGACCCCGCCGGCGCGCGGCAGGTTCCGGATTGGGTAGCTTTGGTGGCGAAGCTAAAGGCTGGATCGGCAGCTCTAGCCGAGGAGGGGGAGAACGGAGATTCCACCCGCGCCTAGAGCTTTCGGGCTGCCGGCCTGTGATGATGGTCTGCGCCCGACTCCGCTGACATTTTAGTGTTGGACTTCATCGGCGAGTCCTGCTGGCGTGATCGTCTGCCCCTTATCCACGATGGGACAAGGCTGACGCGTCCCAGCCGCCGGACATGCGCAAGAACGCTGGCATTTCCCCTCGCGGCCGAAGCCGCTTCCCCTGCCCTGAAGGGTTCAGATGCACTGAGGGTTCTGGGAAATGCCGGATCCGTGCACACCGCTGTCAAGATCCAACGAAAGCCGACCGCCATTGACGCCTGTAACGAGTGGCCCCGGGCGATGCCTTCAGCCGGTGACCGGACCCACCTGGAGCAGCTTGGCACCGGTGTCGCGGCATCCCTCAAGACCACTGGCAGCCACAAAAAGCGCCGCCGTCTGGCCCGGGGGGTATATCCGCAATCCCACCGCCGCGGTTTGGTCACAGGAGCTCGCCGGGAAGTTACCCGCCTCCGCGATCTGCAGGACCGCAGCCGCCTTGGCGTTGGGGGTGAGGGTGACAGTGGTCGCCGAGGAGCTGTTTACGAAGGTGGCGGCGGCACCGACCTGGACCCCAGCGGAGCCGGTGACCAGGGAGACCCCGGGATTGCCGAAGAGGGTGCAGCTGACAGAGCTCACGTTCTGAAACATGAGGGAGTAGATGATGCTGCCGGCCGCACCCTGTCCGTAGCTGAGAGATCCCGCCAGCTGGGAGGTTGCACAGCTGGCAAGCGCTGTCGTAGAGGGTGAGGAGCTCGCCCTGGGGCTAGGGCTGGGAGTGGAAGAGGCACCGGGGCTCTGGCGGGTGGTGGGAGTCGGCGTCGAGCCGGCGCCCGGCCTGGTCGAGTTGCCGCAAGCGCAGAGGAGCAGGCCCATGGTGACCACCGCCGCCCCACCTTTCCAGCATCGCATTTGTGACCTCTTTCTTCAGCCAGGTGGCGCTGGCATCCACTTCGGGGGTATGCAGCGGCGTCAGGGACTAGAACGGTCACCGCGACTCGGCGGTTACACCGGCTCTGGGCCGTTGGTGAATTTGCGACAGTCGCCCTCAAGGAGGACCGACGGGCAGCAGCCCCGGCGCGGTGAAGCGACTCCTCAGGTCGTCTCTAGGAGCTTGGGCCCCCTCACCTAGAACAACATCCGGGTCCGGACTCTCGAGCCATCACGCCCTTTTGGCGCCGCTGGTGATGCCGTGCCATTGGGTTCCGCAGTCTGTTGACAACCTCCTCCCAATAGGATGGGAGGCTGGCGGGGCGCCCCGATGACAGCGCCGCCGGCCCGGTGAACGCTGCTTCCCTCAGGAGGGTTCCAAATGACGGCTCCGACCGTGGTGATCCTTGATGACCTGAAATCCCGGGTCGGCCGTCCCTCGTCCTATCCCCATATCTACGACCGAGATTTCGAGCTGTTGCCCCTCAACCAGGACCCGGGTTCCGGGGAGGAGCACTACCTGGCCCGGTACCCGAGCGGACTCAGGGCCAACTGGCACCGTCACTCGGCGGCTCACACCATGATAGTCCTGGAGGGCCGGATGGAGGCCAACGGACAGGTTGTCGAGCCACCTGCGTACTGCCACTTCCCGGCCGGGCAGCCGATGCACCATGCCCCGGCGGGAGAGGCGGGCTGTCTCTTCGTGCTCATATTCCACGGGCCCTTCGACGTTGAGGCCGTGGATCCCGCACTCCCGCAGCCGTCGACTTCAACCGGCTGACCCGGAGTCGGTCCACCCTGGGGCAACGCGGGAGCCGCCCCCAAGCGGTGACGGCTGGCCCGCGAATCCGGCAGGGGCGCTCCGAGCCACCTTCCGTCAGAGTGCCTCAAGCGTCGAGCGCCGACGCAGGTACTCGTCGTCATCGATCTCGCCCTTGGCAAAGCGCTCCTGCAGGATCGCCAGAGCGTGTTCGCGGGATGGCAGCGGTGGACCTCCTGCCCAGTGCCCCCGCCAGCCACCACGGCGATGGCTCAGGAACCAGAGTGCGAAGAGCCCCAAGGGGATGATCCACCACATCGCCCACCAGATCGGCCAGGGACCGCCCCAACTTCCAGCCATTGTCATGCCTCCTAAGACGCGGGTACTACACAGAGAGCGTGAGCTGGGCCGTGCTGCCGGCGAATCCGCCGGCGGACGACTCTTTCTCCTACGCCCACCGACGTAGGGCTAGATCAGGTAGGGGGCCGACCAGGGGTGATCAGCCCTGTTTCATAGGCGAATACCACCAGCTGCGCTCGGTCGTGGGCGGAGAGTTTGCCCATCGCCCGGGACACGTGGGTCCTGGCAGTCGCCGGGCTCATGACCAGCCGCTGAGCTATCTCGTCGTTGCTGAGACCCAACCCAACCAGCGCCACGACCTCGCGCTCCCGCTCTGTGAGGTCGGAGAGGAGGGCGAGGTTGGGGGCGACCGCGGCGGGGCGGGCTGCGAAGGTCTCCACCAGCCGCCGGGTGACGCCGGGGGAGAGCAGGGAGTCCCCCTGAGCGATGACCCGAATGGCGCGAAGGAGCTCGGCCGGCTCCTCGTCCTTCAGCAGAAATCCGCTCGCCCCCGCCCGAAGCGCTGCGAAGACGTACTCATCAATCTCGAAGGTGGTCAGAATCAATACCCGCGTTCCGGCCAGGGCGGGATCCAGGGCCAGCTGCCGGGTCGCCTCCAGCCCATCCATCACCGGCATGCGAATGTCGACCACCGCCACATCCGGGCGGGTGCGCCGAGCCAGCTCCAGCAGTTCTCGGCCGTTGCCGGCCTCGCCAACCACCTCAATCTCCCCGTCGGCGTCGGCTAGCGCCCTAAGCGCCACCCTGACCAGCGGCTGGTCGTCGGCCAGCGCGATTCGGATGGGCATCAGGGGGCCACCGGTAAGCTGGCCCAAACCCGCACACCGGTGCCGGTCCGTTCGACCTCCAGCTGGCCGTTGAGGGCGGCCACCCGTTCGCGCATCCCCGCGATTCCGTTCCCCTCCGAGATCGGGTCGGCGGCTAAGGTACCGCCGTGGTCAACCACCTCAACCTCCAGCGCTGTCGCGCTGCGACCCAGGACCACAGTGACCACGGCCCCGGCTCCGGCATGACGGGCCACGTTGGTCAGTGCCTCCTGCACTATCCGGTAGGCGGCGGCGCCGACCACCGCCGGGACCAGGAGGCAGTCGTCGCCCAGTGCGAGATCCACCTGCATTCCCGCCTCCCTGATGACCGAGACGAGCTCCCTCACCTCGGGAATGCCGGGGGTGGGGGCCGTGCCCTCGATCGCAGACCCCTCGCGGAGTGAGGCCAGCTCCACCCGCAACTCCCCGAGCGCCTGGCGGCTCACCCGGCGGATGGCGGAGACCGCCTCCCTCACCTCCTCGGGCCGTGTCTCCAGCAGATGCTCGGCGACCCCGGCCTGGAGACTTATGACCGCCAGGCTGTGGCCCACCACGTCGTGCACCTCCCGAGCGATCCTGAGCCGCTCCTCGGCGAGTCGCCGGCCCTCCTCCTCGGCCCTGGTGCGCTGCGCCCATTGGCCTCGGGCGGTGACCTCTGCCAGGAATCTCCGCCTGACGTTGACCGCCAGCCCCAGCCCGGTGGTGGCCAGGATCCAGACCCCGAGAAAGATCGAGGAGGCCAAAAGGTTGCCGCCGGAGAAGCCGTGCACGGTCGCCAGCGCTACTCCCCCCAGGGCGGCAAAGGGGAGCCAGACCCTCCAGGAGGAGGAGCTGGCGATCACGGGAATGAGCCCCACGAAGGGGGCAAGGAATATCGGTCCGGGAGGGTGCCCGGTCAGGAGATACAGGAGGGTGAGAAGCGTCGACGCGCTGTAGCCCAGAAGTGGCTGCCCCCGGCTCGGTATGAGCACCAGAAAGGCAGCCACCAGCAAGCCGGCGCCGAGCAAATTCAGGGGGTGGTGGCCGGGCATCCAGCGAGTGGCGCCGGCCGTTATCCCAAGGGACAGGGCCGCCAGCAGCAGCGGCGGGACCACGCTGATTGCGCCGGCGGCCCTGCCCCACGGCCGGCCCGTCCGCCCGGGAGGTCCCGGAGTCCATCTGGAGTTCTGCACCACCACCTGAGGGTAGCCGCCCCAGCGGAGTTCGGCATCCCTTCTGTGCCGTATTCCAAACTACCGCAGCCGACGTACAGGCCCGCCGGGTGGGGTGCGCTCCAGGCCGACCCGCCCTTTTGGCAGCGCTTCCCGCTTCAGCGGGGTGCGGTAACCCGGCCACCTTCGTGCTGGCCGATTGTTCCCGCGCGGAACGGCACATTCGGGGACAGCTGGGCTGCTCCACAGGACAGTCCGGACGCGTATCCCCAATGAGCCCCCGATTGGCTGGGTAGGTCCTCTGGGTCTCGCCCAATGCTCCACCGGTAACGGAGACGACTCCTTATGGAGGGCCTCCCTCCCTGACTGTTGGGTCGTCTAGTTGAGGCGGTGGGCGATCCCGCCGGGCCGTTCCACAAGCACCGGTGATGGCCCGACCAGGGCCACGAGGTCGGACTCAAGGCGCTCGAGCTGTTTGGAGCCGATCTGCCGCTTCCACCGGTCGCGCAATTCGTCGAAGACGGCTTCACCCACTCGCATGACTTCGAAGCCGAGCGCCGTTACCTGAAGGCGTTTGCGACGGGCGTCGAGTGGGTCCGGCCCCCGCGCCACGTAGCCGCGCTCCTCGAGCACCGCCACAGTTTTAGCGGCCGCTTGCTTGGAGACCGACAGGCGGCGACCAAGCTCCGAAGCATTGTCGGCGCCCGCCGCGATGGCTCGCATTGTGAAGTCATGGACGGGGCGCACATCTTCGTAGCCGCGCTTGGCGAGCTCCAGAGTCGCATCGCCTACCAGGACTCGAAAGCCTCCGAGGAGGAGTGATGCGAGGTCGGCGCCCGAGCGGGACATGGAGTTGATCCTAAAGCAGCTCTCTTGACACGGTCAACCAGGTTGTCTATTATGTGGACAACCAGGTTGACGATTAAAGCGAGATTTCCATGACCGCGTCTGCCGAGCAGAGCTCACTGGCCGGAGTCACCCACCATTACGCCAAGCTCAACGGGACCGAGCTGCACTACGTGGCGGCTGGTGCCGAAGGCAGCCCGGTTCTGCCGGTCCACGGTTTCCCCGAGACGTGGTGCACCTTCCGCAAGCTCATCCCGCTGCTCGCCGCCAGCCACCGTGTCCATGCGGTAGAGCTGCGCGGATTTGGTGACTCCAGCAACCGGTCAGGGTCCTACGACTGCAAGACCTCCGCGGAGGATCTTCACCTCCTGATTGAGGAGCTCAACGTCGGCCCGGTGCACCTCTCACCGGCCAGGACGTCAGCGGGGCGACCGTGTTGCGTCTCGCCAATGGGCACCCCGAGGACGTGCTGGGCCTCACCGCCATCGAGATGGGCCTGCCCGGGTTCGGCCTCGAGATGCTGGCCGACGTCACTCACGGGGTATCTGGCACGTCGGCGTTCTTGCCGCGCCCGGGATCCCAGAGATGCTGCTCGCGGGCCGGGAGCGCGAGTTCCTCGGCCAGTTTGCCTTTCCGGCCATGAGCGCCACCCCCGGAGCGATAACCGACACCGACATCTCCGAATTCGTCCGTACATACTCCCGTCCCGATGGCTGGCGCGGAGCCATCGGCCTCTACCGGTCCATGCTTCAAGAAGGCGAGGAGCTAGCGACCGTTGTCGCCGGCCACAAGCTGAACATCCCGGTGCTGGCGATCGGAGCTGGAGGCGGCGGGTTCACCTTCGCAACGATGAGCCAGGTCAGCTGCTATCCGGTCCGGTCGGTGACTCTAGAAGGGGTCGGCCACTACGCAGCGCTGGAGGCACCCGGCCAGGTGGGAGAGGCGCTTCTTGACTTCTTCCGTGTTGTTGACGGCCCCTGAACGTCTGGATCGCTACCCCGACCACACCTCGAAGCGGCAAAGCGCCAACAGACAGCCTCGCGTGGCGCGGCAGGTAGTCGACCCCGCTGGGCAACGCCTTGCCCCGCAAGGGAGATCAGCGACCGGCGGCGTAGGCCTGGCCCTGGCGCGGATCTGCCCCCGCTCTCAGCTGACCGTCCTCACCTTTCTCCACGGCGCATAAACGTCCCAAAGACCAATCCGGGTGGACCCGAACGTCATGCCCGCGACGGCGGAGTTCGGCCACGACCTCGGGGCTGAAACGACCCTCCATGTGCAATTGGCCAAGGCCGGCCTGACGGGGGTAGAAGGAGCTGTGAAAGTGGGTGGAGTGAAAGGCTGGTGCCTCGATGGCGGACTGCAGATCCAGCCCATGATGTAGGTGGCGCAAGAAGAAGACGCATGACCACTGGTCCTGCTGGTCTCCACCGGGCGTCCCGCTGGCCAACCACGGACGCCCCTCTCTCAGAACCAGAGTCGGGGTGAGTGTGGTTCTGGGTCTTCTGCCCCCGGCCAGAGAGCTCGCCAGCTCCTCTTCGAGCCAGAACATCTGGGACCTGGTCGAGAGGGGGAATCCCAGCCCCGGGACCACCGGCGAGCCGTGGAGCCAGCCGCCACTCGGAGTCGCGGAGACCATGTTCCCCTCTCTGTCGACCACATCCAGATGGCAGGTGTCCTTGCCGACAGGGTCGGGGGGGAGTCCTTCGGCATCTCCCATGCGCCGGGTCAGGGCTAGTAGCTGGTCGCTCGGCATCAATGGTCGTCGGCCCCCGGGGTTCCCCGGAAGCATCCGGTCGGACGCCGCATCCCCCACCAGCTGACGTCTGACCGCGGCATATTCGGGGCTCAGCAGTTCCGCGATCGGAACGTCGACATGTCGCGGGTCACCGTAGTACGCCTCCCGGTCGGCGAAGGCGAGCTTGGAGCATTCAACCACCAGGTGGACGAACTCCGCCGAGGTCGGCGCCAACGAGGAGAGGTCGTACCCGGAGAGCAGCTGCAGCTGCTGCAGGAACACCGGGCCCTGGCCCCAGGGCCCGGTCTTGTGGACCCGCACCCCGTGGTAGTCCACAAACAGCGGCTCTTCGAAGGAGGGCCGCCAGCGGGCCAGATCCCCACCCCGCAGGAACCCCGGGTGGGCGGTGCCGGTTTCGTCCCAGAGTTCGGCGGTGGCCAGGAAGCTGTCGATCGCCTCCGCCACCTCCCCCTCGTAGAAGGCCCTGCGGGCGCCTTCAATCTGCTGCTCTCGACCCGGGCCTGTGGACTCTCCGGCGGCAAGGATCCGCTGATAGACCAGGGCCAGCTGGGGGTTGGCGAACAGGCTGCCCTGGCGGGGCGCGCGTCCCGACCTCAGGAACACCTCGGCGGAGCTCGGCCAGAGATCACAGAACCGCTTCTCGCACGATTGCATGGACCGATGGACCGCCGGCAGGATGGGGACTCCGTGACCGGCGTAGTGGATGACCGGTTCCATCACCTCTCGAAGGGACATCCTCCCATAGCGCTGGAGTAGCAGCATCCAGGCGCCGAAAGCTCCCGGCACATTGGCCGCCAGCAATCCGGTGCCCGGAATGAGAGGGACGTCCAGCGCCTTGAACTTGGCGATGCTGGCTGAATCTGGGGCGGGCCCCTGCCCATCCACCACCACGACATCCTCCCCTTTCGAGTCGTAGAGGATGATCGGGACCTCGCCGCCCGGTCCGTTCAGATGGGGTTCTACCACCTGCAGCACCAGCCCTGTGGCCACCGCCGCATCGAAGGCGTTCCCGCCCCTTTCCAGCATCGCCATTCCGCTTGCGGCCGCGAGCCAATCCGACGCTGCAACCATGCCGAAGCTTCCGACCAGCTGAGGGCGGGTGGGAGAGTTCATGTGTGAGAAACCTCCAAGCTCATCTGTTCTTGAATTCGGTGACATCTGGCGAGGTGGCCGGTGGGCGACACCTCGGTCTGAACCGGAGCCTCCGTCGAGCAGCGTGTGTCAGCCAGGGGGCATCTGGGGTTGAGGCTGCATCCTGGTGGCGGCGAGATGGCGCTGGGCGGCTCTCCGGGCATGATCGAACGTTCCCTCGAGCGTTGTGCTACCGGGTCCGCCAGGGGTGCTGCCCCCAGCAGAGACCTGGTGTAGGGGTGGCGGGGATCGCCAAAAACCTCATCTCTGGAGCCCACCTCCACGATCTCCCCGAGATACATCACTGCAACCCGGTCACAGAGGAACTCCGCAACCCCCAGGTCGTGGGTGATGAAAAGACATGAGAAACCCATGCTCTTTTGCAAGTCGGCCAGGAGATTCAGGATACCCGCGCGAACCGACACATCCAGGGCGGATACCGGCTCATCAGCGATGAGCAGCTTCGGTTCCAGGACCAGTGCGCGGGCGAGTCCCACCCGCTGGCGTTGCCCGCCCGAGAGCTCGTTGGGATACCGGTCCAGGACCTGGGTGGACAGCCCGACCCGCTCGATGGCGCGGGACGCGAGAGGGCGCACCCCTAGGTCCTTGAATCGGCCGTGGGCCCGAAGCGGTTCGGCCACTATCTGTCCCACGGTCATGCGCGGATCCAGGGAGGAGTAGGGGTCCTGGAACACCATCTGGATCTGGCTGCGCACCGGGCGCAGGGCACGAGCGGGCATGGTGGTGATGTCCCGTCCTGCAAACCGGATCGTCCCTGCGGTGGGCCGCAGCAGCCGGACCACGCACTTACCGACTGTGGTTTTTCCGGAACCGGTCTCACCAACCAGCCCCAGGATCTCTCCCTCACCGATGGTGAGGCTGACCTCGCGGATCGCCTGCACCCTACGGCCGCCAGCGCTGCGCGGAGCTCGGAACTCCATGCGCAGGTCGGTCACCTCCAGCACGGGGCCGGTCAACGCAGGACCCTGGCGACCGTCGCGGGCTCGGGATGGAAGCAGGCCACCTCATGATCCACCTCGCACTGCTCCAGATGAGGCGCCTGACGCGAGCAGTCCTCCTGGGCGCGCGGGCAGCGAGGAGCAAACGCGCAGGCCGCCAGAGACTCCCGTAGCACCGGTACCAGCCCCGGAATCTCGGTCAGCCGCTCCTGGGCGTCCCCCGCCCGCCGGCCACGGCGAGGCAGCGCGCGCAGCAGCCCGACGGTGTAGGGGTGACGGGGAGCGGCGAAGAGCCGGTGGACCTCGGCATCTTCCACCTTGTTGCCCGCGTACATCACCGCCACCCGGTCGGCGAGGTCGGCCACCACCCCAAGGTCGTGGGTGATGAGCAGGATGGACATTCCGAGGCGCTTTTGCAGGTCGCGCACGATGTCGAGGATCTGGGCCTGGGTGGTGACGTCCAGGGCGGTCGTGGGCTCATCCAGAATCAGGAGCTTGGGGTCGCAGGCCAGCGCCATCGCGATCATCGCCCGCTGGCGCATCCCCCCCGAGAGCTGGTGGGGGAATGACCGCAACCGCTGCTCCGGGGACCCGATCCGCACCAGGCTCAACAGCTCAGCGGCTCGGGTGCGCGCCGCCTGACCACGCAGACCCTTGTGCAGCTTGAGGACCTCGACGATCTGGTTGCCAATTGTGAACGCCGGATTCAGGGAGGACATCGGCTCCTGAAACACCATTGCGATGTCGCTGCCGCGGATCCGGCGCATCTGGCGCAGCGGCAACTGCAACAGATCGTGGCCATCGAAGTGGACCTGTCCGGAGATCCTGGCGTCAGCGGGCAGCAGGCGCAGGATGGCCAGCGCGGTGACCGATTTGCCGCATCCCGACTCCCCGACCAGCGCCACCACCTCGCCCTGACCGATGGTGAGGTTGACGTCCCGCACCGCCAGGACCACGCCGCTGCGGTCGAACAGCCGAACCTCCAGATCCTGGACCGCGAGCAGTTCCGCCATCTAGCGCATCGAGGGATCGAACAGATCCCGGAGCCCGTCCCCCAGCAGGTTGAAGGAGAGGGTGGTGAGGAAGATCGCGACCCCTGGGAAGATCGCGATCCAAGGGTCGTTGTAGAGATAGGTCTGAGCGCTGGCGAGCATGTTCCCCCATGAGGGCGTCGGCGGCTGCACCCCGAGCCCCAGGAAGGAGAGCAGGGCGGACCCCAAGATGGCGGCCGGAATCGACACCGAAGCCTGCACCATGAGCGGGCTGAGCATGTTGGGGAACAGGTGCCGGAACAGAATGACCCTGTCCTTCGCCCCGGTGACTATGGCTGCCTGCACGAAGTCCTGCTCCCTGAGGGCCATAGCCTCGGCGCGGGCGATCCGGACCGAGCCGGGTAGCTGAGCTATTCCGAGGGCCAGGATCACATTCTGCAGCGACGGGCCGAAGATGGCCGCGAGCCCGACCGCTATCAGAAGGAAGGGGAAGGCCAGAACCACATCCGTCACCCGCATGGCGACCATGTCCGCCGCTCCCCGGTAATACCCCGCGGCGATGCCCACCGGAATTGCGATCGCCATCGCCAGCAGCGTCGCCAGCACTCCCACCTCCAGGGTGGCCTGAGATCCGTAGATGAGCCGCGAGAGCTCGTCGCGACCTAGCTCGTCGGTGCCCAGAATGTGGCCGGAGCTGAAGGGGCCCTCGAGTACATGTCCGAACTGGCTGACGATCGGCGAATAGTGAGCCAGGAGGGGGGCGAAAACAGCCACCGCAACCACGATCACGACCCCCGCCAGCCCGAGGACCGCAGGGGGGCGTCGCCGGAACCGTCGCCACCAGCCCTGCCGGGAGGGCTGGGAGAGAACCGGGACGGAGCCTTCGCCAGGAATGGTCACGGTGGTCATCCTGGCTCCCCCGCCAACCGCACCTTGGGGCTCAGAATCATGTACACGAAGTCCATCAGAAGGTTGATCAGGATGACGATCGCGGCGGTGAGCAGCGCCACCGCCTCAATTGTCGGGTAGTCGCGCTGAAAGACTGCGTTGATGGTCAGCTGGCCGATTCCCGGCAGCCCGAACACCTCTTCGGTGACGGCCACCCCGGAGAGGAGGATCCCAAACTGCAGTCCGATCACCGTGGCGACCGTCACCAGGCTGTTGCGAAGGGCATGCTTGCCGATCACCGACCATTCCGAGAGGCCCTTGGCGCGGGCGGTTCGGACGTAGTCGGCCCGCAGCGTCTCCAGCATCCCGGAGCGGGTCTGGCGCATCAGCACCGCCGCCACTCCGGTTCCGAGGACGAAGGCGGGCATGATCAGGTGGGCGAGGTTCGCACCAGGACTGACGCTGAACGAGACAAACCCCGACGCCGGCAGCCATCTGAGAACAACCGACAGCAGCAGGATCAACATTATCCCAAACCAGAAGCTGGGGATGGAGAGGCCGAAGAGGGCCAGCCCGTTGCTGGCGTAGTCTGCGGATCGACCTCGCCGGATGGCCGCCACGATCCCAGTCGGAATTCCCAGCGCCAGGGCTATCAGCATCGAAAGGACCGTCAGCTCGAAGGTGATTGGAAAGGCGTTGCCGAGCTCGGTGGTGACCGGCATGCCGGTCACAGGGGATGACCCCAGATGGCCGGACACCACCTGCCCCACCCAGTCGACGTACTGGATCGGAAGGGGGTTGTCCAGGCCGTACGCCCGATTGATGGCGGCGAGCGCGGCGGGACTGAAGTCGGTGTTCCCGGTGAGGGCGGTCGCCGGGCTCCCCGGCACCGCCCTCACCCCCAGAAACACCACCATCGAGGCGATGACCAGGGTCAGCAGCGAGATCCCGGCCCGCCGCAGCAGGTAGGCCCTCACCGGTCACTCCCCCCGGTGAGGGCTCCTCCTCCCGCGGCGGAGCCTGTTGGGATCCCGCCCGGCATCAGGAGGCGGCGAGGCCCGCTGATCCCAGATGCAGCAGTCCGTCGGGGGTGAACGACACCCCCACGACCGAGGTCGGGTAGGCGATTTGGTTGGTGAGATGGAAGAGGTAGATGATCGAGTTCTGCTGCAGCATCATCTTCTCGGCCTGGAAGTACAGCGCCTTACGAGCGGAGACACTCGTCGTTGCGCGAGCCTCGGCGAGCAGGTGCAACATTGCGGCCGATCCGTTCCCGGTGTAGTCGAAGGCACTCCCCTGGGTGTAGAAGGGGGTGATGTTCTGATCGGGGTCGACCCGCCCGGACCAGCCGATGTCGAACATCTGGTAGGTCCCTGCTTGGCCGCTTGCCAGAGCGGTGGTGAACTCGGTGGGCTGCACAGTGATGTTGAAGCCTGCGGGCTTGGCGTCGGTCGCGATGATCTCTCCCTGCTCCACGTTCAAGGTACCGGTCGGCACCATCAGGGTCAGGTTGATCGGTGTGGGCACCCCTGACGCCTGCACCAGCTGGGTGGCCTTGGCGACGTTCGGAGTCGGGCAGGGAAGCTTGGTGTAGTAGACACTGCTGGGGCTGATCGGCCCGCATCCCACCACATTGCTGTTGCCGAAGACGACGCTGTTGATGGTTTGGCGGTTGATGGTCAGCGCCAGCGCCTCCCGCAGGGTGGAGTGGGTGGCCAGGGGATTGTTGGCGGGGGTGGCCGGCTTCAGCCAGCCGGCGCCGTTGCCAACGTTGATGTCCATACCCTCATACCCGTTGGAGGTGAGCTGGGCGGTCTTGTAGCCGGCATTTGCGGTCAGCAGCTTGTAGTCGTTGGGCGCAAGACAGCCGGGCCCCGCCACGCTGATCGCTCCCGAGAGCAGATCCGAGTAGCAGGTGCTGGGGTCGGTGATCGCCTGGAAGATGAGGGTTTGAACGTGGGGCGCTCCACCGTAGAAGTAGTGGGAGCGGTTCAGGATCACCTCATCCAGGGAGGGCCTTGATCCGAACGCGTAGGGGCCGACGCAGACCGGATCCTGGTAGAAGTTTGCCCCTTCACGCGCCAGCGCAGTCGGGGACATGACTATCCCGGACCGGGCCGCAAGGATGCTGGTGAGAGGAGAATCCGGGGTGGACAGGTGAAGTTGGACCGTGAGGTTGTTCACCACCGACACGCTGGAGATCGGCTTGAGCACAGCGGCCCTGGCCGAGGTCGGGAAGGTCTTGTCCCTGACCAGCGAGACCTTCACCGCGTTGGCGTTCATGGGGGTGCCGTCGTTGAATTTGACCCCACCGCGCAGGTGGATCGTGTAGAGCAGTCCACCATCAGTAACCGTCGGCAGGGCCGACGCCAGCACCGGCACCACCGCCATCTGGGAGTTGACTCCGAAGAGGCTGAGACACATGTTGGCGAAGATGATGCGTCCGACCAGCGAGCCTTCGGTGGTGGGATCCAGCGCCGTCGGGGCGTTGGGCAGCCCCACGGTGAGAGTCCCGCCGTTGCGAACCTTCACCGTCGTCGGTTTGGGGGTGGCGGGGCTCGACGAGCAGGCCGCGAGCAGCACGGCGCCCCCCGCCAAGGCGGCCGCGGCTCTGAGACCTCGCGGGAGCCTGATTATGAAGTTCATGATCTTCTGACGACCTCCTCTTCGCGTTTTCGCAGCATGCCTGCGATGGCTAAGACCCTGCCATTCAGCAAGGGGGTGCAAGGTACCCCATCCAAACCAGAGCGGACAGGACCCGATGGGGCCGGCTGCGGGCGACTGGTGCCGACCTCCCGAACGCTCCCGATCGCGGCCGAGGAGCCCCAGACCTCTTGGCCCCCGGGGCGGTCGGATGGGAAGACCATCGAACCCATATGCGTCCCCTCCTCTTGGCTGATCTGACGCTTCCGTCGGTGCCCTCGGTCATCGGCGCGGCGGAGACGAAAGAAGTCCGTCACCAACGGCAGGCCGACTGTATACCATCCACCAGGCAGCTGTAAAGCCTCTTGCTCATCGGTGACACCGCTCGCGTGCGGGGCGGTGTCCCGCCCCGCATGGGCCGGTCTCTGGCAGCCATCCAGAGTTGTTCTGAGATCAATGGAGACCAATTAGGCCACTGCCGAGTCGGTCGGGAGGTGGCCACGATGAGTCGCGGGGTGATAGAGTTTGCCCGGTCTCGGTTTGGTATATGTCACGCCACACGCCAATCGGGTCGGCCATGTCGAGGGGCCGTGTGTCAAAGGGGACTGGGGAGGCTTCGATGACCGAGTCGGCGCCGGGGGCGGCGGAAACCGAGTCAAGCGCGCCCACCATCTCGGGCGGCCACCTGGTGGCACGCGCGCTGAGGGCGGAGGGAGTGGATGTGATCTTCACCCTCTGCGGCGGCCACATCATCGACATTTACGACGGATGTCTCGACGAGGGGATCCAGATCGTCGACGTGCGCCACGAGCAGGTGGCGGCCCATGCGGCCGACGGCTACTCCCGGGTGACCGGAAGACCCGGGGTCGCAGTGGTGACTGCGGGACCGGGAACCACCGACGCGATCACGGGAGTCGCAAACGCCTTTCGGGCGGAGAGCCCGATGCTCCTGATTGGGGGACAGGGGGCGACGGACCAGCACCGGATGGGCTCGCTGCAGGACCTGCCCCACGTCGAGATGCTGAGGCCGATAACCAAGTTCGCGGCATCGGTCCCCACCACCTCCAGGGTCGCGGACATGGTGGCGATGGCGTTCCGCGAGTGCTACCTCGGTGCGCCGGGGCCGTCCTATCTCGAGATCCCGCGAGACGTCCTCGACAGAAAGATACCCACTGGGGGAGCCGTGATCCCCACCTCCGGGCACTACCGCGCATCCACCAGAAGCCTGGGTGACCCAGAGGGCATCGAGCGGCTTGCGGAGCTGTTGGTCCACGCCTCCCGCCCGTGCATCCTGCTGGGGCAGCAGGTTTGGACCTGTCGTGCCGCCGGCCCGGCTGCCGCTCTCTGCCGCGAGGCCGAGATTCCCGCCTTCATGAATGGTGCCGGTCGCGGGACCCTACCGCCAGGAGACCCCCACCACTTCCAGCTCACCCGGCGCTACGCCTTTGACAGAGCCGATCTGATCATCATCGTGGGGACTCCCTTTGACTTCCGCCTCGGTTACGGGAAGCGGCTTCCGGAGCTGGCTGCGGTGGTGCAGATCGACCTCGATTACCGGACCGTGGGCCGCAACCGCGATGTGGCGCTGGGCTTGGTCGGGGACGCCGCGGTGATCCTTGAGGGGGTCCGGCAGGCCCTCTCGGGCAGGTTGCCCGGCAAGGCGGCGGACCGTCGGAGGTGGATGGAGCAGCTGCGCCAAGAGGAGGTCAAGCTGGAGGGCGCCCGGCTGTCGAAACTCACCTCGGACGCGGTCCCAATCCACCCGTTGCGTCTGGCGCACGAACTCAACTGCTTCCTGACCGACGACACCATATACATCGGCGATGGCGGAGACGTGGTCACCACCGCCGGGCAGGTGGTCCAGCCTCATCTGCCCGGCCACTGGATGGATCCTGGCCCGCTCGGCACCCTGGGAGTTGGTGTTGGGTTCGCCATGGCGGCCAAGCTGGCAAGGCGGGATCAGGAGGTGCTGTGCTACTTCGGAGACGGTGCTCTGAGCCTGACCGGCTTCGACTTCGAGACCATGGTCAGGTTCAACCTCCCCTTCATCGGCGTGGTGGGCAACAACTCATATATGAATCAGATTCGGTTCGGTCAGATTGCCCGCTACGGAAGGGAGCGCGGTGAGGTCGGCAACAAGCTCGGCGACGTCGCCTACGACCGCTTTGCCGAGGTGATGGGTGGCCACGGCGAAGAGGTGCGACGTCCGCAGGACATAGGGCCCGCCCTGCGGCGTGCCCGGGAGTCGGGCAAACCCTCCCTGATCAATGTCTGGGTGGACCCTGACGAGTTCGCCTCCGGGACGATGAATCAGACCATGTACAAGTGATGGTCCGTGGCATCCCGACACCGACTAGACCGGGGGACCGTCCATGAGCAAGGCGCTTGAGGGCGTGCGGGTGCTGGACATGACCCACGTGCAGGCAGGGCCGATCTGCACCCAGATGCTGGCATGGCTGGGAGCTGATGTGATCAAGGTGGAGCCCCCTGGTCGCGGCGATGTGACCCGGCAGCAGCTGCGCGACATCCCTGACGTGGACAGCCTGTACTTCACCATGCTCAACTCCAACAAGCGCAGCCTCACCCTGGACATCAAGCACGAGCGCGGCCGCGAGATCCTCTGGGAGTTGCTGCGCCGCTCCGACGTGCTGGTGGAGAACTTCGGGCCAGGGGCCCTGGACCGCCAGGGGATAAGCTGGGAGCTGCTGCAGGTGGAGGCGCCCCGTCTCATCTACGCCTCGATCAAAGGGTTCGGCCCCGGCGACTACCAGAGCGCCAAGGCCTACGAGACCATAGCTCAGGCGATGGGCGGCGCGATGAGCACCACCGGGTTCGAGGATGGGCCGCCGACTTCGACCGGGGCTCAGATCGGCGATTCCGGGTCCGCCGTGCATCTGCTGGCGGCGATTCTCGCCGCCCTTCTGCAGCGCCAAACGACCGGGCGCGGCCAGCGGGTTCAGATCGCCATGCAGCACGCGGTGCTGAACCTATGCCGAGTCAAGATCCGAGATCACCAGCGGCTGCAGCGGGGGCCCCTTAAGGAGTACCCGAATCGAGAGTTCGGCGCTGCGGTGCCGCGCTCGGGCAACGCCTCCGGCGGCGGCCAACCGGGGTGGGCTTTGAGGTGCAGCCCGGGTGGTCCGGACGATTTCATCTACGTGATCGTCCAGCCGCATGTGTGGGAGCGGCTGCTTCGGCAGATCGGCCGGGAGGACCTCCTTGGGGATCCGGCCTGGGAGACACCGGAGGCGCGCCTGCAACACCTGGACGAGATGTTTGCCATGATCGAGGGCTGGACCAGCCGCCACACCAAGTGGGAGGTCTTCCAGCAGTTCAACTCCATCGATATCCCCTGCGGGCCGGTCTTTGACACCGGCGACCTGGTGAATGATCGGTCGCTGCGGGAAAGCGGCATGATCGTGGAGGTTCCACACCCCGAGCGGGGCACCTACCTCACCGTCGGATGTCCACTTCGACTCTCCGACTCAGCAGTCGAGATTGGGCGTTCCCCCCTGCTCGGAGAGCACTCGGGCGAGGTCCTGCAGGAGGTGCTGGGTCTCGAGGCAGCGGAGGTCGAGCTTATGCGCGAGCAGGGTGTGGTCTGAGGTTGGGCAGTGGTGGTCCGGCCTCCGGCGGGCCCGATGACAAGCTGACCTCGACTGGGGTCCCGGGAAGTTCTGCGCCAACACCCTCCGAACTCATCCGCTCGGCGCTGGAGAGCGGGCGATCATCGCTGACCGGCGCAGGTCTCACCGCCATCTGCCGCGCCTATGGGATACCGACCCCCGAGGAGGCGGATGCCAGCTCGGCCGCGGAGGCAGTTCGGGCCGGGACGGCAATCGGATTCCCGGTAGCCCTGAAGGTCGTCTCCCAGGATGTGGTTCACAAGTCTGAAGCGGGGGCGGTGGCCCTCAACCTCGCGGGCCCGGAACAGCTGGCGGCAGCTTATGACCAGATGGTTTCCACAGTCCGGGAACGGGTCCCGGGAGCCCTCATAGAAGGGGTTCTGGTGCAGGCGATGGTGGGGGCCGGCCGAGAGGTCCTGGTCGGCGCCACGAGGGATCCCACCTTCGGCAGTCTCATCGCCTTCGGGATGGGTGGCACCGATGTCGAGATCCGGCGCGACGTGACCTTCGCCCTGGCTCCCGTGGACTTTGTGGAGGCCAGGGGCATGCTGGACCGGGTGGCCGGTGCCGCGCTGTTGAGAGGGGTCCGGGGCCAGGCCCCCGCCGACCTCGGATCCCTGGCTCGCCTCATAGTCTCGGTATCCCGCCTCATCGTCGACAACCCCGAGGTCTCGGAGATAGACCTCAACCCGGTCCTGGTGGATGACAGGGGAGCAAAGGCCGTGGACGTTCGGATCCTGCTCGCCCCGCCGTTGCCGCCACCGCTTCCTCCTCCGGCGCCCGAGGAGATTCTGGCCAGCATGCGAAAGCTCCTGAGGCCCGCCTCCATCGCTGTGATCGGAGCTTCCGCGGAGGTGGGCAAGATTGGGAACTCGGTGATGCGCAACCTGATCGATGGTGGCTACCAGGGCAAAATTTACCCGGTCAACCCGCGAGCGGCCGAGATCCTGGGCCGTACCTGCCACGCCCTGGTGGGCGACATCCAAGATGAGGTTGACGTCGCGATCTTCACGATTCCCGCAGCGTCAGTGCCAGAGGGGCTGAGGGAGATTGGGCGAAAGGGCATTCCGACCGCCGTGCTGATCCCCTCGGGTTTCGCTGAGACCGGTAGGGCCGACCTCCAAGAGGAGATTCAGGCGGTGGCCCGTCGCTACAAAATAAGGTTCCTCGGGCCCAACATCTACGGCTACTACTACACCGAGGATCGGATCTGTGCCACCTTCTGCACGCCCTACGACGTTGGCGGTCCTGTTGCTCTGACCTCTCAGTCCGGCGGGATTGGGATGGCAATCCTGGGCTTCGCCAGGTCAGCGCGGATGGGGGTTTCGGCGATCGTGGGGCTGGGCAACAAGGCCGATGTCGACGAGGACGATCTCCTCACCTTCTTCGAGCACGATTCCGCCACCTCGATCATCGCAATGCACATGGAGGACCTCAAGGATGGCCGGGCGTTTTTGAAGGTGGCCCGCCGGGTGTCGCCTTCCAAGCCGGTGATCGTGCTGAAGGCGGGCCGGACATCGGCCGGCGTCCGTGCGGCACGTTCTCACACCGGGGCTCTGGCCGGTGACGACAAAGTCTATGACGACCTCTTCCGCGCCCACGGAGTGGTGCGCGCACCAGGGCTGAGAGAGATGCTCGAATACGCCAGAGCGCTGCCGCTCATGCCCACCCCGAAGGGCGAGAACGTGCTGATCATCACCGGAGCCGGCGGCTCCGGAGTCCTGCTGTCGGACGCCTGCGAGGAGCAGGGGCTGCACCTGATGCGGATGCCCGCGGATCTTGACGCCAGCTTCAAGCAGCACATCCCGCCCTTCGGGGCGGCCGGCAACCCCGTCGACATAACCGGGGGAGAGCCCCCCTCGACCTACCGGGCGACGATCGCGCTCGGGCTCTCCGATCCGCGCATACACGCCCTTGTGATCGGGTACTGGCACACCATCGTCACCCCCCCTCTGGTCTTCGCCGAGCTGCTGGTGGAGGTGGTTCAAGAGGCTAAAGCGTCCGGCAACGCCAAGCCGGTCGTCGTCTCCCTGGCAGGGGACATCGAGGTCGAAGAGGCTTGCGACCTCCTCTTCCGAAATGGCATACCCGCCTACCCCTACACGACCGAGACCCCAGTTGATGTCCTGGGGGCCAAATATCGCTGGGCCCGAGCCAATTGTCAGATGGAGGAGGGGGCCCCATGACCGACCCCGCAGCGCCAGCCACCGAGCTTTCGACGGCAAACCCTGTAGTAGGATGGCCGCCAGTGTCAGCAGATGGCCTGGCTGCCGATGACGTTGGGGAGACCGCGGCAGCGCCCGAGCCGAGAGGCGGGATCAATCTGGAGCGGCTGGAGGTGGATTGGTCCCTTCCAGACCGTGCTTACGACGCTCTCAAGCGCGCCATCATGGCGATGCGGATCTACGACGGCCATCAGGAGCTGCGGCTCGACGAGCGCGGCTTGGCCCACGACCTCGGAATAAGCCGAACTCCGGTGCGCGAAGCACTCCTTCGGCTGCAGCACGAGGGGCTGGTTCGGACCGTGCCCCGGCGGGGGGTCTTCGTAGTTCGCAAGAGCAAAGCGGAGATCATCGAGATTGTGATGGCCAGCGCGGCCCTCGAGGGGGTGGCGGGACGCTTGGCGGCCAACCGTGCCACCGACGCGCAGATCGCCGCGGTGCGGGCCCAGTTCCAGGATGTGATCAGCCACCCCTCCCGCCTCAATCCGGAGCGTTACTCGGCCATCAACCTGCAATTCCATCAGCACATAGTTGATCTGGCTCAGTCGGAGATGCTGTCGGGACTGGTGGAGACTCTCAAGATTCACATGCGGGCGATCCGGTCTCGCACGATGGGGGACGGGGACCGAATGCGGAGATCCCCAATGGAGCACCTGCGAATCGTCGAGGCGTTGGAGGACCGGGACGCGGAAGGGCTCGACCGGCACGCCCGCCAGCACGGGCTGAACCTGGCCTACCAGTCGTACCTGAACCACGTCTTCCACCGCACCCGGCTGGCCAGAGCGGGCCACGCC
>DAHVDN010000047.1 GCA_027313505.1 Candidatus Dormiibacterota bacterium | reverse complement strand
TCTGCAACAGCGGCGCCGAGGCGAACGAAATAGCGATAAAGGTGGCCCGAAAGTGGGGTCAGCTGCACCGGCAGGGGGCCTACACCATCGTCACCCTGGAAGGCGCCTTCCATGGACGCACCCTGGCGACGTTGGCGGCCACGGGCAACCCTCACTACAGCGACCCTTTTAGGCCCCTACCGGAGGGATTTCGACAGGTGCCCCGAGGAGACCTCGATGCCGTGGAACGGGCCCTTGCCGATCCCGACCGTCCCGCGGTAGCGGTTCTGGCTGAGCCGATACAGGGGGAGAGCGGAGTTCATCCGCTCAGCGATGACTATCTCCGCGGGCTTCGAGAGCTATGCGATCGCCACCACGCTTTGCTCATGCTGGATGAAGTTCAAACGGGGATGGGCCGGACGGGAACGATGTGGGCGCACCAGTCAGCGGGGATCCGCCCCGATGTGATGACGGTGGCGAAGGGCCTTGGGGGAGGGCTGCCCCTCGGAGCGATGTTGGTCGCGGCCCCCGCGGATGTGCTGGAGCCTGGAGACCATGGGAGCACCTTCGGCGGCAACCCGGTGGCCTGCGCCGCCGGAGTTGCGGTGTTTGGGGTGATCCAGGCGGGGCGCCTCTGGGAGCGCGCAGCCATAGCTGGCGATCAATTCAAGGAGGCGCTGCTCGGCCTACGGCTCGACGGCCTGCCTCTGGCAGAGGTGCGGGGCAGGGGCCTGCTCCTCGGGATCGCGCTGGAGCGACCGCTCGCTGTTGAAGTTGGCAGGGCAGCGCTGGCTCACGGGCTGCTCTTGAACCCGGTCGGAGCGCACACCATCCGGCTGGCTCCGTCCTTGCTGATCTCTGACGATGAGATCGAGCAGGCGGTCCTGGGGATACGCCGGAGTCTGGCTTCGGCGGCATCGGTTGAAATGGCGTGACCGCGGCACTGGGCAAGCGTGAGCGCCAGGCCGCGATCATGGGACTCCTCCGGGAGCACCGGGTAGAGACCCAGGAGCAGTTGGCGAAGGAGCTTCATAGACTTCAGATCGAGGCGGACCAGGCCACGATCAGCCGTGACCTCCGGCAGCTCGGGGTGGCCAGGGTCACCGGAACTGATGGGCGGAGATATCTGCCACCGGCGAACTCGGCAGATCCGAGAGAGCGGGCTGCCCAGATGATCCGCGCCGAACTGGAAACGCTGGAGAGGGTCGGCCTCATGGTGGTCCTGCACACCCCGGTGGGGGCGGCACCGGTGGTCGCGGCGGCGATCGACTCCCTCGGCCTGGGGGAGATAGCGGGAACGGTGGCCGGCGATGACACCATCTTCATTCAGGCCCGATCCACATCCGGTGCCCGGCGGGTGGTCCAACTGCTGGAGAGTATCCGTGGCATGCCCGGCTCCATTTGGGACGGGCCTCGGAGGTCAACAAGTGGGGAGGTTTCTTACGGTGAGTGAAGACCGGCCGCGGTGCGTCCTGGCGTTCTCAGGGGGGCTCGACACTACTGTCGCGGTCCATTGGCTGACCCATCAGCGGGGCTTTGAGGTGGTCACTCTCTCCGCGGATCTCGGCGAGACGGCCGACCCGGAGGAGCTCCAACAGCGCTCCCTGAGAGCCGGAGCGGTGGCGGCCCACGTGGTCGACGCCAAGCAGATATTCCTCACTGACTTTGTCTTTCCATCTCTGCAGGCGGGCGCTCTATACCAGGGCGTGTACCCGTTGGCGACCGCCTTGGGGCGTCCCCTCATCGCTCGCCTTCTGGTGGAGGTCGCCCGGGAGACGGGCGCGTCCGCCGTGGCCCACGGCTGCACCGCCAAGGGCAACGATCAAGTCCGCTTCGACGTCGCGGTGGGGGCCCTGGCGCCGGCGCTCCAGGTTGTGGCCCCGGTTCGGGAGTGGAGCATGGGCAGAAGCGAGGAGATTGCCTATGCCGAAGAGCATGGACTCGAAGTGAAGGCCACCAAGGAGAGCCCCTACAGCGTGGACGCGAACCTGTGGGGAAGGAGTGTCGAGACCGGAATACTCGAGGACCCCTGGCGCGAACCGCCAGCGGATGCGTTCGACTGGACCGTGGCCGCGGCCCAAGCTCCGTCGCAGGGGGCGATCGTCGAAATCCACTTTGAGCAGGGGGTGCCAACCAGAATCGATGGGCAGGAGCTTGAGCCGGTCGACTTGGTGGTTGAGCTGAATCGTTTGGGGGGCGAGCACGGGGTGGGGCGCGTGGACCATGTCGAGGACCGCCTGGTGGGCATCAAGTCCAGGGAGGTCTACGAGGCGCCGGCCGCTCTGATCCTCGACACCGCTCACCGGGCAGTTGAATCGCTGACCCTCTCCCGAGATGTCCTGCGCTTCAAGCGCCAGGTCGCGGACGAGTGGGCTCAACTCACCTACGATGGCCTTTGGTTCTCCGCCCTGCGGCAGAGCCTGCAGGCGTTTGTCGCATCGACCCAGCACTTCGTGACAGGTGACGTGCGGCTTCAGCTGCGCCAGGGAGCCATAAGCCTGCTGGGTCGGAGCAGCCCCAGCTCCCTGTACAGGCGGGAACTCGCCACCTACGAGCGCGCCGAGGATCGGTTCCGCCATCAGGCTGCCGAGGGCTTCCTGAACATCTTTGGGCTTCCCCTCAGGACACAGGCGGCCATCCAAGGGAACCTCTGGGAGGAGGCGAGACCGCTCTTGCAGACCGTCCCGCGGGGGATCGCCGCAGCGCCATCGAATGACTTGTCCAAGGGTGATGGCAACGGCAACTGAAGATGCGGGTGGCCCCAGGCGTTCGGCTAAGGCATGGAGCGGTCGGCTGGCGGCTGACACCAACCCCACCCTGGAGCGTTACACGAGTTCCCTTGAGTGGGACCGTCAATTGGCAGCTCAGGACATCCAGGGCTCTTTGGCACATTCCGTGGCATTACACCGATCCGGCCTGATAGATGCAGCGACCAAGGAGTCCATCCTTAGCGGCCTGACCCAGGTGGCGGTCGAGCTCAGGGACGATTCCTTTGAGTTTCTGCCATCTGATGAGGACATTCATATGGCGGTGGAACGGCGGCTCACCGAGTTGGCGGGGGAGCCCGGCGCCCGGTTGCACACCGGTCGGAGCCGAAACGACCAGGTCGCGGTGGACCTGCGACTATGGGCCCGCTCCGAATGCCTGCGCTTGGCGGGAGCAGCCATTGACCTCCAGGAGGTCCTCCTGCGCCGAGCGCGGGAGGAGCGACGAACGCTGCTACCTGGTTATACGCACATGCAGCGGGCTCAGCCTGTCACCCTCGGGCACCACCTGCTGGCCTACGTCGAGATGTTGAACAGGGATGTCGATCGGATCAAAGATTGTCACCGCCGGGCCGACAGCTCCCCCTTGGGGGCGGGAGCGTTGGCTGGAACAACCCTTCCCATAGATCGCAGAGCGACCGCGGCCGCGCTGGGCTTCTCTGCCGTGACCTCCAACAGTCTGGATGCGGTGTCGGACAGGGATTTCGTTGCCGAGCTCACCTTCTGCTGCGCACTGCTAGCGGTCCATCTGTCCCGTCTGGCGGAGGACCTCATCATTTGGAACACCAGAGAGTTTTCCTTCGTGACCCTGCCTGACTCCTGGGCCACCGGGTCAAGCCTCATGCCCCAGAAGAAGAATCCGGACGTCCTGGAGCTGGTCAGGGGCAGGTCCTCGGTCCCATTGGCTTCGCTGGTGGGACTCCTGGCCATGCTGAAGGGCTTGCCGCTCAGCTACAACCGGGACCTCCAGGAGGATAAACGGCACCTCTTCGCCGCGACTGAGGTGACCGAGACCAGCCTCAGCGCACTATCCGGTCTGTTGAATGAGATCCGCTTTGCCCGCCGCCGGATGGCTTCGGCTGCTGCTGACCCTGAGCTGCTGGCGACGGATCTGGCCGAGCAACTGGTGGCTGCCGGCATGCCCTTCCGGACCGCTCACGAGAGGGTCGGAGCCGCGGTCCGCAGTGCGGGGGAGCTCAACCTGAGGTTGGACCGGCTGGTCGCTCAGCGATGGCGGGAGATCGGGCTGCCAGCCGACCCCGGGCAATGTGGACTCTTCGACCCGCGTCGGTCCCTGGCGCGGCGCGAGCAGCCCGGTGCCCCGGGTCCAAGGGCTGTGGCGGCCGCAATCCGCCGGGCCGCGACCTTGATTCGCCGCAGCCGTGGCTGGATCGCAGCGGAATCGCAGAGGCAGCCGCCCCCTCCAGCATCCTCAGGGTCAGCTTAGGTTGCTAGCATCAGCTTGATCCGACCATCCGAACACCAGAACTGAGATGTACCGCAAGATCTATCTGCCGCTGGACAACTCCGACCATTCGACTGCGGCCTCCGAGGTCGCCATACGGCTCGCCAGGGCAACTGGAGCCCAGATTGTCGGCAGTCACGTCTACGCCGCCAGGCTTCACGACTACCGCTTCAAGCAGATGGAGTACACCCTCCCTGAGGAGTACCAGGACGAGGTTGAGCTGGAACGACAGCGCAAGATCCACGACAGCCTGATCACCACCGGGCTCGGACTCATCTCCGACTCCTATCTCGAGGCTACCCAGAAGCGGTGCCTCGACGAGGGGGTGGAGTTCACTCCCAAGACCTTCGACGGCAAGAACTGGGAGGTCCTGGTCCAAGACATAGCCGACTCAGACTATGACCTGGTTCTGATGGGTGCGTGCGGACTGGGACAGGTCAAGGAGACCCAGATCGGGACCTGTGTCGATCGGGTGATAAGGCGGGCCCACCGGGACACCATCGTAGTGCGCCATCGCGAGGGACGGGCCCCGCTGTCAGGTCCGATAGTGGTGGCGATCGACGGGTCACCGCAGTCGTTCGCGGGCCTGCGTTCGGCGCTGGAGATGGGGCGAGCCCTTGACCTGCCGGTGGAGGCGGTGTCGGTCTATGACCCCTACCTGCACTATGTCCTCTTCAACGGGATCGTCGGGGTCCTATCGGAGAAGGCGAGCAAGGTCTTCCGCTTCAAAGAGCAGGAAGCCCTGCATGAGGAGATCATCGACACCGGCCTGGCGATGATCTACTCCTCCCACCTGAAGGTGGCCAAGGAGGTCGCCCGGGCGGAAGGCTATGACCTGCCCATCACCCTCTTGGACGGCAAGGCGTTCGAACAGGTTTTGCGGTATGTGCGTGAGAGGGATGCAGCGCTCCTGGTCTGCGGTCGCATCGGCGTCCACTCGGATCAGGGGATGGACATAGGAGGCAACAGCGAGAACCTGCTCCGGCTGGCGCCGTGCAGCGTCATGCTCTCGTCTCGGACCTATGTCCCGCCGATCGATGTGCGAGGCGCAGCCTCGGTGGTGTGGACTCCGGAGTCGAAGGAGGTGCTGGATCGGATCCCGTGTTCCGCGCAGGGGCTGGCCAGAACCGCTGTGCTGCGGTGGGCGATGGAGCGCGGTCACTCGATCATCTCGCAGGACCTGGTAACGGCGGCCCTAGCTGACATTCTGCCCCCCGAGGCATCATCTGCGATCGGGATTGAGCGCGCGGCCAAAGCGCAGGAGAGCTCAGAGCGCGAGGTTCACATCTGCCGCGAATGCGGATACACCGCGCGAGGCGTCCGACCTGTCGCCTGTCCGGTTTGCGGTGGGCCCCCGCAGCAGTTTTCCAAGGTGGATCACGAGAGCATGCTGCGAGCCGCGGATGAGGAGGGTGAGGTCACCGAGGAGGTGACCTTTGACAACCACAAGATCGGATGGTCGACCGACGCTCGCAACCTGCTGCACGAGATGCCCGCCGGTTACCTGCGCCGGAGGATCAAGGCCAAGGTGGAGAAGGTCGCCCGCCTAAGGCGGCTTTCGGTGGTCACCCTTCAGGTGGCGGCTCCACTCATCGAGCCGGAGCTGGGCCGATCCGCCAACGCGCAGCCTCACCGCACTCCGCTGATGGATGGAGATGGCGAGGGTTTGCTCCCGGTCGCGGCCGGAGGCTTCGACGAGACAGCAGATGGCGGAGGGGAGGTAGACCGGGCTCTGCTGACCTATGCGTCTGGTGGGGAAGGTGGCCGTTACATCCCCCGGGAGGCGTCCCCGACAATCGGGCGGCTCCGTTTGCGGGATGAGGGCACCACCCCCGGATTCTCCGAATCTTCCGCGGACCTGTCCTCTGGGGCAGGTGAAGCAGGTGCCAGGTGCCCGTTCCATGGGAGTCCGGACCTTGCGGCCGAGGTGGAGCGCAGCCTGAGCGGTGACGTGTTGCCCAAGGGGTCCACGGACCGCTGAGGCAGGTGGCGGGGACCTTGGAGAGAGGGCGTTCCCTCCCCTGGTTCGAAGTGGATCCCCCATCGGGCTCTGGGATGGTGCCCGCTACTCCGACTCCACGGGGTCATCGCTGAAATCCCCCAGGAGGTGAGTGCTTCCCTCCTCTACTGAGAACTGGGTGCCGCAGCCGGGGCATTCCAGTTGCGCGCTAGGTTCCAGGTCGGTAGGGAGCAGCAACCGGTCACCACACCCGGGGCAGGTGAGGGTTGCCTCCTGCGCCCCCGAGCCATCCCTGGACCGCGCAGCGGCGACGGCGGCCAGGTCCACGGCCACTGCGCCACAGAGATCACATCGGAAGGAGGCTAGGCGTTCCTCATGGCTGAGGTACGAGCCCCTGGCGTCCACGAAGACCGCTCCGCCGATGAGCTCAAAACGACCTGGCTGGCACCCGTAAGGGCACACCAGGTGCCGTTTTCCCGCGCTCATGCCGGCCTCAGCCCTCTCCCGAGGTGAAGTCGGGCCGGTGCCAACCCTCTGGCGCCTCTCCCGCGGAGCGCACCTCTTCGAATAGCTCTTCAAGATCAGCCAGCGTGTAGAGGTCCCCCACCCGGGCCCGCAGACGCGCCGCCCCACTGCAGCCCTTGACCGCCCAAACCACAAACTTGCGGGAGAGGCGCACCCCACGCCTCTCTCCGTGGTGCCGGACGACAGCATTCCAGTGACGCCGAGCCAGCCAGAGCCGCTCCTCGAAGGTGGGCTCGGGGCCAGGGTTTCCGAACTTTAGTTGGTGCACGGTTTGCGCGAGCAGGTTCCAGTCGCCCAACATACCCCTGGCGATGACGACCCCGTCCACCACCCCCTGTTGAATTCGGTCGGCCACCCGCGAGGGGCTGCGGACGTCCCCAGAACCCAGGACCGGGATGTGGTCCACCGCCTCTTTCACTCTTGCGATCTGCTCCCAATCCGCCAATCCGGTGTAGCGCTGGGCACGGGTGCGACCGTGGATCGTCACGGCGGCTACTCCAACGCCCTCCAGCGCGCGGCAGAGCTCAGGGGCGTTGATGGTACCGCTGTCCCACCCCAGGCGCATCTTGGCCGTCACCGGGACCGGCACCGCTTGGACCATCGCCTCCAGGACGCGGGCAGTTTCTCCGATCTGTCGGGCCAGAGCGGCTCCCGAGCCCAACCGCACGACCTTGGGAACGGGGCACCCAAGATTGACGTCCACGATGTCGGCACCGCGCTCGACGCAGATCTGTGCCGCGTCGGCCATCATCTGGGGATCACAGCCCACCAACTGGGCTGCTACCGGATGCTCCCCCACCCCGAGATCGATGATCCTGTCGATGGCGTCCTCGGGCGCCCTCACAACTGCTGCCGCGGCCGTCATCTCGGTACAGGTCAGCCCAGCTCCCAGCTCGCGAGCCAAGTCGCGGAAGGGTCGGTCGGTGATCCCTGCCATCGGAGCGATGAAGATCGGGTTGTCAAGCTCCAAGCCCCCGATCCGCAGGGATCTTGCCTTCAGGTTTACGGCGGCGACAGCACTCATTTTTAGGAAGACGACCTCGTAGAGAAGGGTAGGCCGGCCGGGTGGGCTTGGTGCCGACTCTCGGTCTCCCAGTATCCCCCATCGCGTGACGAGCGATAGGCGCCAGACTCCGACCGCAACAAGCGGGATATAGTCGGCAGAGCGTTGGCGGGGCCGATTTGGCCCCAACTCCAGGAGGTTGCGCAACTGCTGCTGGCCATCGACGTCGGAAATTCCAACCTCACGATCGGGGTGTTCGATGGCGAGCAGCTGCGAGCCCACGGCCGCTTCTCCACCAGAAGGGACGCGACCCCCGACGAGCTGGGTGGGCAACTCCTCACCTTTCTCCAGCAGAGAGGGCTTCCTGTGCAGGTGAAGGCGGTCGCCATCAGCTGTGTGGTTCCCACCCTGAATCAACCGCTTTTGGAGATGGCCCAGACCTATCTTGGCCTGGACGCTCTTCTGGTGGGTCCCGGCACCAGGACGGGCATGGAGATTCATTACGATCCTCCGCGCGACGTCGGGGCGGACCGGATAGTCACGGCGGTCGGGGTCCATCACCGGTACGGCGGGCCGGCGATCATGGTCAGCTTCGGCACCGCCACGGTGTTCGACGCAATCGACCAGCGAGGCAATTATCTCGGCGGAGCGATCACCCCTGGGCTGCAGCTCTCAGTCGATGCGCTGTTCTCAAGGGCATCCAGGCTGCCGAGGGTAGATCTGGCGGCCCCCCCAAAGGTGCTCGGTAGAACCACCGTCACATCGATGCAGGCGGGGATCATGTACGGAGCGGCGGCACAGGCGGAGGGTCTCATCGATCGCATGCGGGAGGAGCTCGGGGTCCCGCTCAGGGTGGTGGCGACTGGGGGGCTGGCACCGCTGGTGGCACCGCTGGTGCGAGGGGTGGATGTTGTAGACACCTTGGTCCTGCTGGAGGGACTGCGGGTGCTCGAGGAGATGAACCGCCCGCGCCCCTGAGCGCAGCGGTCCAATTCCAAATAAAAAGGGCGCCCCCCGAAAGGGACGCCCCGAGAGGGGGGGGCGACTTGAGGGCCCGAGATCGGATCTCGAGGCCAAGGCTAGAGTAGCACCCACGCTCAAAGGCGGCAAATTGCGAACTGGTGAAGGAACCGCTACGGCTGTGTCGAAGCCCAGCTTGCGACCGCAGCAAGGTTTAGGTAGACTTCCATTTCCCCGGCCTGAATCCACGAGAGATGGAGCAGGCGGTGATATTGACGCCGGAGATGCCGGCAAGGAGCAAGTGGAGCGATGCAGGACAAGCCAGTACTGCTGACCCCAGAGGGTCTGCAGAAGCTGCAGGATGAGTTGGACCACCTGATCAACGAGCGGCGCCCGGAGATCGCGCTGCGGATCAAGCATGCCAAGGAGTTCGGCGACCTGAGCGAGAACGCAGAGTACGAGGACGCCAAGAACGACCAGGGCTTCATCGAGGGTCGGATCATGACCATCGAGCAGATGATTCGAAACGCCAGCATCATCGACACCGGTGAGAAGGTGGATGGCTTCGTTCATCTGGGATCCACCGTCGGAGTAAGGGATGAGTTCGGCGAGACCAGCTATGTGATCGTCGGGTCGGCCGAGGCCGACGCCGGCTCGGGGAAGATCTCGCTCGAGTCTCCGGTCGGCAAGGCGCTGATGGGTCGGCGGACCGGTGAGGAGGTCGACGTCGAGACCCCAGGGGGCCCCCGCCGAGTCCGGATTCTCCAGGTGGCGTGAACCAGTCGCCGCCCGAAGGCGGCGGTCTGTCCGAGATCGGAGAAGAGCGTCGGCGCAAGGCCGTCGAGCTGGCTGCGCGCGGAGTGAAGCCGTGGGGAACGGACTTTCATCCGACCACGAGCTGCCGGGACGCCGCTCTCAACGCGCCTACCGAAGTTGGCAAGCAGGGCCTCGAAGTGGCGGTGGCGGGTCGACTGCTCCGCATAAGGCGCTCTGGTGGGATCGCATTTGCCGATTGCCTGGACGAGTCAGGGGGGCTGCAGCTATTGGCAACCAGGGATACGGGCGTTGCGTTCGAGCTGCTGGCCCAACTCGACCTCGGGGACATCGTCGGTGCCGAAGGTAAGTTGACCAGGACCAAGGCCGGGGAGCCCAGCCTCTCGCTCGACCGACTCACGCTGCTCTCCAAGTCACTACGACAGCCCGCCGCCAAGCACCGCGGGTTGGTTGACCCGGAGCTACGCTATCGGAGGCGCTATCTCGACCTGCTGTCCGATCCCTCTCGGAGGGAGATCTTCCGACAGCGCTCAGCGATCGTCCGAGCGCTCCGCGGAGCGCTGGAGAAGCGAGGCTTCATGGAGGTTGAGACCCCCATCCTCCAACCGATTCCAGGGGGCGGCGAGGCTCGGCCCTTCGTCTCCCATCACCATGCCCTGGACTCGGACTTTTATCTCCGCATTGCGATCGAGCTATATCTGAAGCGCTTGCTGGTCAGCGGCTTCGAGCGGGTCTTTGAGATTGGAAGGACATTTCGCAACGAGGGGCTGTCGCCCCGTCACAATCCCGAATTCACCCTTCTGGAGGCTTACGAAGCGTACGGAAACCTGGAGTCGATGATGGATCTCTGCCAGGCGCTGGTCGGGTCTGCTGCTGAAGCGGCAGCAGACTGCGGCGCCGTCCCGCCGGAGGGGCTCAGGAGGCCCTTCCCTCGGTTGAAGATGGTGGACCTGGTCTTGGAGAGGACAGGTTTCGACGCGCTCGCTCTGTGGGACCAGCCGTCTGAGGTCTCGGCCAGGGCGCGGGAGTTGGGGGTGGAGTTCCCGGCTACTGCCGGACCGGGGCGGATCCTCTTCGCGGTCTACGATCAGAGGGTCGAGAGGGAACTCGACCAGCCAGTCTTCGTGACCGGCCACCCGGTGGAGGTGTCTCCCCTGGCACGGCGGGGTGATGACCCTCGCTTTGCCGAACGCTTCGAGCTCGTGGTGGCGGGGAGGGAGCTGGCCAATGCCTTCTCCGAGTTGAACGACCCGGTCGAGCAGCGGTCGCGCCTCATGGAGCAGGCACGCCTGCGGGACGCGGGAGAGGCCGAAGCTCAGCCCTTCGATGAAGACTTCGTAGAGGCATTGGAGCATGGGATGCCTCCGGCGGGAGGGATCGGTCTGGGGGTGGACCGGCTGGTCATGCTGCTGACCGGGGCAGCGAACATCCGGGACGTGGTGCTGTTTCCCACCCTGAGGCCGGCAGCGGGGGCCTCCACCCTTCGCGATACCCTGTAACCATGCTCGCAATCCAGTTCATTCGTGATCACCCGGACCTGGTCCGCGAAGGGGCTCGCCTGAAGGGTGAAACCGCGCCCGTCGATGAGATCCTGGAATTGGACAGGCAGCTGCGCAGTGTGCTGGCAGAGGAGGAGTCCCTGAGGGCCGAACTCAATCTGAGCTCGGCGAGGTTTGGAGAGCTGAGCCGGAGCGGCGACCAGGCTGTCGAAGAGCTGCGTTTGAAGTTGGCGGAGCTGAAATCTCGAATCCAGACGAAGCAGCAGGAGCGGAAGGATTTTGAGGAGCAGCTCCAGAGGTTGCTCCTGGTGGTGCCGAACCCTCCTCACGAGTTGGTGCCGTATGGTCAGTCTGACGATGACAATGTGGTCATTCGCACCTGGGGGGCATTGCCCGAGTTTGACTTCCAGCCCAAACCACATTTCGAGTTGGGGGAGAGACTCGGACTCTTCGACTTTGAGCGGGCTGTCAAGGTCGCCGGCAGCCGATTCGCGCTGCTCAAGGGGGCCGGGGCTCGGCTGGAGCGGGCGCTGACCTGGCTGATGCTCGACCTGGCGACCGGGGAGCATGGCTACGAGGAGGTCTCTCCGCCCTACCTGGTGAGCCGAGAGTGCATGGTCGGCACCGCCAACCTGCCCAAGTTCGAGGAGGACGCCTTCCACGTCCTGGAGGGGGATCGGTTCCTCATCCCCACCGCTGAGGTGCCCGTGACCAACCTGTACCGCGAGGAGATCCTGGACGCCGATCGGCTCCCCATTCGCCACGTGGCCTGGACCCCCTGCTGGCGCAGCGAAGCCGGGGCCCCGGGGAAGGATACCCGGGGCTACATCCGGTTGCACCAGTTCAGCAAGGTGGAGCTGGTGAAGTTCGTGCGTCCCGAGGACTCCCTGGCCGAGCTGGAGGCGCTGGTGCGGGACGCCGAGGCGGTCCTCCAGACCCTGGGCATCCACTACCGGGTCCGGCTGATGTGCTCTGGGGACATGGGGTTCGCCCAGTGGAAGAAGTACGACATCGACGCGTTCGCCCCCGGGCTCGGGCGCTACCTTGAGGTATCCTCCTGCTCCGCCTTCGGCGACTTCCAGGCCCGCCGCGCCAACATCCGCTTCCGCTCACATGGCGGTAAGCCGGAGTTCGTCCACACTCTCAACGGCAGTGCCCTCGCCCTTCCCCGGACATTCGACTGCCTGCTCGAGACCTACCAGACCAAGGCGGGGGGGATCAGGGTGCCTGAGGCGCTCCGCGGTTACCTCCGCGGCCTCGAGGAGATCGGCCCCCCGACCCATTGACAGGGTTGTCTCGCACCCATACTCTCCACGCCGCTGTCCCATCGCAGGAGAAGCTGAGTTGGCCACATCCACGCGCCGCCCTGGAATCCTGAGCGAAGGTCGATTCCTGCTTTTCGCCGGCGGCCAGGGGGTGTCGGCGATCGGGGACGGCGTCTATCTCGTGGCCCTCGCCTGGACCTCCCTGCAGCTGACCCACTCCCCGGTCTACCTCGGGCTGCTGCTGACCACCTCGGCCCTCCCCCGGGCCATACTCATGCTGGCGGGTGGGGTGGTGGTGGACCGCTGGGGGCCGCGCCGGATCATCCTAGGCAGCGATCTCAGCCGGGCGGTGCTGATCGGTGGGGTGGCGGCTGTGGTCCTGGCGGGGCACCTCTCGGTGCTGCTGCTCTTCCTGGTCGCCGCGGTCTTCGGGGTCTTCGACGCCCTCTTCTACCCCGCGACCATGACCATGGTGCCGGCCCTGGTCAGCCCCGATCGGCTGTCTGCGGCCAACGGGGTCTGGCAGCTGGCGGTCGACGGGACCATAGTGATCGGCCCTCCTCTCGGCGGCCTCTTGGTCGGTCTGGCGGGCCCGGGGCCGGCGTTCCTAGTGGATGGCGCCAGCTTCCTGGTGGCATTCGCGGCCCTGATGGCGGTGCGAGCCACCACCCCAGCCAACCCATCGTCCACGCCCCAGGAGGGAGGTTGGGCATCCCTCACCGCCGGCGTGCGCACCAGCTTCGCCAGCCCCTTCCTGCGCGCCCTGATGCCGCTGACTGCAGCCCTCAACCTGGCGATGGGGGGGCCGCTTAACGTGGGCATTCCGCTCCTGGCCCGGGCCCACGGCTGGGGACCCGGGGGCTACGGCCTCGTCACCGGGGGGTTGGGCGCCGGGCTGCTCCTCGGCGGGCTGGCGATGGGAGCCGGCCTCCGCCTGCCACGGCCCGGGATATCGGTTCTCACAATGGCCCTGGCCATCGGGGTGCTGGCCGGACTCCTGGGTGCGTCCACGGCCCTGCCCCTGGCGGTCGGGCTGACGGTGGTGATGGGGGCCATCGTGAGCGCCACCAATGTGGCGGTCGTGTCGTTGATCCAGCAGCAGGCACCCCCGGAGATGCTGGGCCGGGTGATGAGCGTCCTCATGTTCTCGAGCATGAGTCTCACCCCAGTGTCGTACGCCCTCTCGGGCGCGGTGGCCCGCGGAGCCGGGGTGGGGGGGTTGTTCCTCGCGGGGGGCGCCCTGGTGGTCGTCGTCGCCGGGGCTGGATTCCGGGTACGGGCGGTCCGCGAGTTCGGACAGGAGCAAGCGTCTCCCGCCTGACCTTGGTCCCCGAGGTGGCCTGGCCCTGCCCGAGCCGCCCGAGGTGGGATCATGAATGGAGACTTCACCCGGAGGGATGGCAGAGCGGTCGATTGCGGCGGTCTTGAAAACCGCTGAGGCGGCAACGCTTCCGGGGGTTCGAATCCCTCTCCCTCCGCCATTTTGGTCTCGATCGTAGCGCTGATGCCGAGCGGTTTGGCCGCCACCTAAATGCGCTTGACGGCAACCGTGACAGCAACCCCTGGGTCCCACGAGTGGACTCCGGGCCGCCAGCGGCGCTGTCATCGGGCCGCTCTCGGCCCAAGGAGATAGCTGGCGGTCCAGTGGCAACTGGCAGTCTGCGCCATCGGAGATCCACACCAGACTCGCCCTGCCCGGGCAGTCGGGTTGTTAAGCACCACTTCGTGAGATCGGATCGGTTGCCGGCGACCGCCAAGGCCGCGAGACGGCTGTCTCGTGTGCGACGCGGAGTCTGGTGGTAGCATCTTCAATCAATGAATAGAATTTTTAAAGATGACCTCTACGAGCAGTTGGCTCGGGTTGGAAAAGGGCTCGCCAACGAGCACCGGTTGGAGTTGATCGATCTCATCTGCCAAGGCGAGCGGACCGTCGACGAGCTCGCCAGGGAGGCACGGCTCAGCACGGCGAGTGCGTCCCAACATCTGCAGATACTCCATCAGGCCCACCTGGTCAAACGGCGCCGGCACGGAACCCAGATCAGGTATCGGATCGCCAGTTTTGCCGTCGTGGGACTCTGGCTGACGCTCCGCGATGTGGCCGTCAAGCAGCTTCCCGACGTCGGTCAACTGGTAGAGGCTGAGTTCCAAATCCGTGATGAGTTGGAGCCCATCAATCAAGACGAGCTGGAGCGGCGTCTATCGCTTGGCGAAGTTGCCCTGATCGATGTCAGACCCCGCCTCGAATACCTTTCCGGTCATATCGCGGGCGCGATCTCGATTCCGCTGGAGGAACTCGAGGCTCGCATCGGCGAACTCCCGCGCCAGCAGGAAATCGTGGCTTATTGCCGCGGGCCGTACTGCGTGTTCTCGAGCCAGGCGGTCGCCCGGCTCCGAGAATGCGGGTTCCAGGCCAGACGAATGGAGATGGGGGTTCCCGAGTGGGAGTTCGCCAAGAGGACCGTAGAGGTGGGTGCTGCGTGAACGACACCTGTGATGCGCCGCTCGCTTCTGGCTGCGCCGTGGCAAATGCGCCCGTACCGACGCGTGCCGACGCCGCAGTTTAGTGGTGGACCTTCTTTCATTCAGAAGTCAGCAGCTCGGCAATTCCAATCACCTCGGGATCCGGCCAAAACTCCGAGAAACGGCCACCATCGACCCCGTTTGGGATGTCGGTCAGTACCGGGCGACATCTGAACAAAGAGGACTGCCGCTTACTTTCGTCCTGGAGACTCGCGTCAAGACACCCTCCGTTTCCGGAGCCCGGGGACTAGCGGAATCGGTCGGGACGGAAGTCGGTGCCAGCCCGCTGGAGCAGGTCGGCTCCACTTCCCTGGACGTTGTGGCCGATGGCGTGGAGAGCCAGGCGGTGCAGGCGATGGAGAGTTGAAATCCAGCTCGAATAAAGGGAGCGGCGCTCCCGAGCACCGGCTCGGCCTACTGGAGAACTGGCGCCAGTTTTCCCTCTTCACGGCGCTGACCATGCTCATCGGTATGACCATCGGGGTGGAACGAGTAGCCCTGCCCCCACTGGCTCAGCACGCATTTGGCATCACTTCGATCCTGTACACCGTGTCCTTCATTTCGGCATTTGGGGCCGTCAAGGCAGTGATGAATCTGGTCTCGGGGCGACTCTCGGACCATCACGGCCGCAAGACCTTATTGCTGGTCGGATGGGCATTTGCGGTCCCGTACGTCCTGCTGATCATTTTCGCCCAGGCTTGGTGGTGGGTGATTCTCGCCAACCTGTTTTTGGGGGTTAATCAGGCGCTCACCTGGACGATGTCGGTCACGGCGAAGATTGACCTCGTAGGACCAGTCAATCGCGGCCTTGCGGTCGGCATCGACGAGTCGGCCGGGTATATCGGAGTCGGCTTGGGAGGTTTCGCTGGAGGCCTGCTCGCGAGCTCGTATGGCCTGCGCCCGGCCCCGTATCTGCTCGCTCTCGGCGTCGTCATTATTGGAGCGCTCGTCACCCTCGGACCGGCCCGTGACACGCTGCCGTGGGCCAAGGCCGAGGCGGCAGCTCGGCGCCCGCCCGGGACCGACCTGCAGGCGGCCCCAAAGCTCCTTCACTTGGCCACCTACATGAGCCTGCACGACCACAGCATGCTGGCGGTATGTCTGGGTGGTTTTGTGAACAAGTTTGCGGACAGCCTGGTGATTGGTTTCTTTCCCCTGTACTTTCTCCATCGGGGGCTCAGCCTGGTCCAGGTGGGTTTCCTGGTGGGCGTTTACGCCTGGGTGTGGGGGCTTGGGCAGGCGTTTACCGGGGCGCTGGCGGACCGGGTGGGGCGCAAGGGCCCGATCACGGGTGGAACCCTTCTGGTCGCCGCCGGGATAATAGTGATCGTCGCTACCGGTCAGCTAGCGATGTGGTTTTCCGGCGCGGCAGCGATGGGCGTGGGGATGGCGTTGGTCTATCCAAATCTGATCACCGCGGTCGGGGACACGGCTCACCCGGCGTGGCGCGGTGGGGCGCTCGGCGTTTACCGTCTCTGGCGCGACGGCGGCTACGCGGTCGGGCCCCTGTTCCTCGGTGCAGCGGCCGTGGTCGGCGGGATCAGCGCTGCACTCTGGGTCGCCGCCGGCCTGGTAGGGGCCTCAGGTGTCGTGCTTCTCTTACTTCTCGACGAGACCGAGCCGTCGCGCCGGACAAGGGTCCCCCCGTGGGAGCGCCATCCGGAGTGGGTGGCACACTGAGTGCTTTCCCATTTCGTGGGCCGGTGGTGGGCGGGACCGTGACCTCAACCCCCGGTGAGTGCGGATGGGAGTGTGGCGAGACTCAGGCGGCGCGCCGTCATTCTGGGGCATGAGAACGTCGCAATCGCTCTGGATCGTTATTCTCATGTGGTCACGGCGATCCATCAGGACACGGTGGAGGCTGCGACAGCGGAGCGAATCGCCCCGACCTGGTTCGGGCTGTCCTGGCGCTTGTATGAACGTCAGCACGATCGAGTGGATGTGGTTAAGTGCGATGCGGTAGCTGGAGGGATGGCAGAGCGGTCGATTGCGGCGGTCTTGAACACCGCTGAGGCGGCAACGCTTCCGGGGGATTCGGATCCCTTTCCCTCCGCCATTTTGATCTCGATCGGAGCGCTGATGCCGAGCGGTTCGGACGCCGCGCATATGCGCTTGACGGCAGCCGTTAGAGCAACCCCTGGGTCCCACGAGTGGACTCCGGGGCCGCCCATTCGGATGGCGGTCATGAGTCCAGCGGGCGAAGGGCCGCCGCCCGGCTGTTCCGAAGCGCCATGGGACCCCGCAGGTGTCCGGCGGGAGCCCACCTTCCCCCGGCTGTCTCAGAGACCAACGTGAACCACTCGGCTCATTGGCTCCCCACATTCAACCTCGCCGCAGCGGGCCACACTTGCGGGGGACAGATGGCCCGGATTCGCGTCGCCGTCGCGGCTCTGGCCTGGTGTGCTCTCGGCGTACCCGTTCTCCAGTGCCCAGCACTCCAGCTCTTGACGGGAGCACCACGGCGCGGTTTCGTGCCTCCCCCTGCAGGGCGGCTCCGGGGGCAACCCGCAGGCGTCAGCCGCCTTACGCCATGACCCGGGGGCTCGCCCGGAGTTGCGCATCGCGAGCCAGGAGCACATCGGCCGAGTCGCTGGTGCCGGCCAGATCCGGTGCCGACAGCTGCCCAGGAGCCGCCTCCCCGTCTGAAGGCAAGGCTCCGGCTCTCCTGACCCATGGCCCCTCGGGACAGTCATATCAGCGAGTTGGCACGTTCCTGAGGCCAACCGAACCTCTGTCGCGTTGTGTCTGGCGTGGACCAGCCGATGGACCCCGGGCACGTGGATGACCTTGACCTCGCTCACCTGAGTGATCAGGAGGCGATGTCCAGGCTGCTCGAGCCGCTCCTAGACCAAGGGTATCGGCTGGCATTCACGATCCTGCGGCGGCGAGAGGCGGCCCAGGACGCGCTCCAAGACTCGTGCTTGAACGCATTACGCGCCCTGCCGCGCTTTCAGGGCGCTCCGGACCGGCTCCGGCCGTGGTTCCTGACCATCGTCCGCAATAGCTGCCGATCCCAATTGCGCCGCCCCTCCTTCCGCTGGCTGCCCCTCCCGGAGTTAGCGGGACAGAATGATGAGTCCGAGCTGGTTGCGCGGCGCCAGGACCTGGCTCAGGGAGTGGGAACGCTCCGACCACAACATCGACAGGTTCTGGCCCTCTTCTACTACCTGGACCTGCCTCTATCAGAGGTCGCCCAAATCCTGGGCCTTTCAGAACGGGCCACCAAGTCGCGGCTCTACCGCGCAGTTGGGGCCCTGCGTCGGCAGCTCCAGTCAGCGGAGGAACACACATGAACGAGCACATCAGGGAGCAGATCCGGCGTGCTTTTGAGGACGAGTACCATGCCCCAGCCCTGGACCTCCGTCAGATGCTGCGGGCGTCCGGACGCCGCCAGAGACGGCGAGTGGGGATGCCGGTGCGCCTAGGTGCTGTGGTGGCTGTCACTGCCCTGGTGGCGGTGGCGATCGCCCTTCCAAGGGTCATTGGCCTCTCCACCCGCTCGGCCGCTGGGTCGCGGTTCTCCCAGGTGCTCCCCGATTACGGCTATGTGACGATCGCCACCGCTCAGAATCTGAGCGGCAAGGGAGGGAAGCAGGAACTGGGAGTGTTGCCGGCGAGACGCGCCTACGGAGTCGATGTTCAGACCTATTGCACCGGCCCGAGCCTGCACACCACGACTTACGTCGCCGCCAAGAAAGCTGCCTGGAAGCACCTGATCGTGGGAGTCTTCAGTTCCGACGGCCACGTCCAACAGGGGCGGACAGCACCGACCTCATCGGTACGCCACTGCTCGGCACTGGTCGGCGACGGAGTCGGTGGCTCGGGCATGACGTCGCCGGGAAGTCCCCAACCGGAGCAGTTGTTCCTGATAGCCGCGCCGGGGATAGCCTGGCGCGTCACGCTCGAGGTGTACCGAAAGCTCGGAGCTCCGCCCCAGCTGCCGACGAGCCTCGGCACCTGCCACTCTCAGGGTATCGGCTGGTCCTGGTCTCCCGGCTCCTACTCGGCTTCCGGGAGTGAGATCAGCCTGCAACCCACATTTGCCCCAACCATCCCCAAGTGCCATCTGACGGTTCCGGTCAAGCTCGGGCTCTACTTCGGGGGTACCACGAATCCACTAAAGGTATCCGGAAACCTACACGTGGCTACCCTGGCCGGCTCCGGTGGAGGCAACTCGCCGTTTCCGAGGTTGAAATGGCGTTGGAGCAACTGGTGTGGCCCCCGACGGCCGGTCCAGATGGTCTTCTTCGGACCGGACGGCGCGGTCATCGTGGACACGACCACTCCCGTGCCGACCCCGTCGTGTGTGAATCCCTCGCTGCCTTCGAGCCTGATCTTGGAGTCGGCAGGGTGAGAGCAGTCAAACGTCGGTCGGTTCGCTCGCGTTCCCGCAAGTGTCACTGTCGCCTGTCAGCTGCGAGGCACACTTGGAGATATTTGGACAACTGAGTTCACGAAGTGCTGCATCAAATACGTGGCTTTCTAGCCACGGGCGGGCCCCGAGTCGAGCCTTGGAACCGACCGTTGGACCGGAGAGCCGCGCTTGGGCTGACTCACTTGCGAGTCAGCCGGCCAACGGGGCGCAAACCGCTCCCGCCTCTAGAACTCACCCTGGTTGAAAGCTGGGGAGTCGGCCATTCGTGCAGGTGTAACCGTAGGTGGTGCGGCCGAAGGTTAGGTGCCCTGCAGCTTGTCGGGAGGTCACCGATCCGCTGCTGGTCATCCCGCTTCGGCCGCTGGCAGACTCGAAAAGAACCCATATCGGACCACTGCTCTGCACGCCGCCGGGAATGCACCGGACGACGGGCCCGCTGATGGACAGTGCGCTGAGGCGGATGAGACCGACAGGGAGAAACAACCCTCCCCCAATCAGAAAGTGCCGCCCGCCCAAGGGCTGGTGGTAAACGAGGCGGAGGCAAATCACCAAGCAGGCGATGGCAGCGATAAGAAGGCCCAGCCCGATCGAGAATGTCCCGAGGAATCCCCACCAGAGAAGCAGCGCGGTCAGCACCGTCAACCAGAGGCGCAGTCCGTTGGTGTCGCGGGCGGCGACGTAAGCGCCAACCATGGTCAGCACTCCGCACAAGGCGGCGACGGCCACCACTGTGCTCGGCATGGCGTAATTGGGGTCCCGCCACTCCTGGCGGATCACGAGTGCGCTCCGTGCGGCGCACGCGGCGGCCAGCAGCCCGAGCGCTATGGAGACGAGGTCAGGGTGCCAATGCTGGATCCGTTTGCCGGTCGCCACTAGAAATCCGTCATCGCGGGGGTTTGCGGCAGCTGCCCGCGCGACGGCCGCACGCATCCTGTCACGTGGCCCGGTCCGCGTCCGTTGCAATGGCGGGCGTTGGCTGCTCCGGCCGCGGTCTCTCCCCGCACGGTTGCACCTTGCGCTCGATGTCGCTGCAGTTCAATCGTAACTGGGTCCGGCGGTTCTGGTTGACGCTACGGAAATACCTTCTCGCCCAGGGCCTGGGTCCCTCCAGGGACGCGATGGTACGCCGCTCACGGCGTAGGTCAAAGTTGGTCTGCGTACGGCTTGGGCCGAGCTGCATCTGGAGCAGTTGTGAGACCGACCCTGGAGCGCGACAGCCCGGTGCCGCTGTAACAGCAGTTGGCAGATCACCTGCGCCAGGACATAGCGGAGAAGCGGCTGCCGACCGGAGTGGCTTTCCCATCGGAGCGCAAGCTGATGGCCCGGCACCAGGTCACCAGGACCACGGTGCGGAGCGCAATCGGCCTCCTCAAGCAGGAGGGGATGGTGGTCGCCGAACACGGCGCTGGCAGCTTCGTACGGGACCCCAAGGCGGATCTGAGAGTGGTGGACGCGACACAGGTGAGCGCAGGCCGCTTGGTGGCGTCCGCGGATGAGGATCCGACGGGATCTGGTCCCGTGAGGTCGTTCCGGCTCAGCGCGCCGATCGAGCCGGCGAAGCGTCGGCTGCCCGCGACTCCCTGGATAGCGGGCCTTCTCCAGGTGGAGGCCGGGACGGCGGTTCTGGGGCAGGAGTCGGTGGGATACGGGACCGAGGGCATTCCCTCGCTCTGTCGTGCTTGGCTTCGCC
>DAHVDN010000046.1 GCA_027313505.1 Candidatus Dormiibacterota bacterium | reverse complement strand
CCGGAAACGCCACATCCTCCAGATTCAGGCCACCGGTCGCCACCTGATAGAGGAGCGGTTGGAAGGTGGTGTACTGGTGCCGATCGACCAGCGTTGCCTGGAGGCCGGCCCGGGCCAGTTCAGCCAGTACGGCGAGCCCTCCAAAGCCCGCCCCAATGACGACCACCCGACCGGCACGGTCCGCTCGCAGCGGGCGCCCCCTCTGCCGGGTGAGTCTCATCCCCGGGCCTCTGTGTCGCCGATCCGGCCGGCCGACCCGCTGGAGAGTCGGGACCTGGAGGCGGACCGCTGCACCTGGTGGGAAGGAATGAGCGCGGTGCGCAGCGCCGCCAGACCGAGCAGCGCGCCGGCCAGATACACCACACCTCCGGCCTGGACTGCTACAACGGAGGCGTCCAGCAGGCCCACCAGGACCGCGGCGTAGCCAGCCGCCAGCAGGGCCAGGCTGACCCATCCCAGCCGCTCGTCGACCAGGTCCTGGAGCAAAGGAGGGGGTGTCAGACCGGGCGCCCTCGAATACCGGTGCAACCAGCTGAGGAAGGGGATGATCTTCTGGTAGCGGCCGGCGATCGCGAACCCGAACCCGCCCACGATCGCCGCATAGCCGTAGGCCACGAACCAGTTCGAGGACACGCCTTTCTCCATGGTCAGAGTGATGCCGATCCCGCAGGCCAGCAGCAGGGAGAGGAGGCTCATGGCGATGTGGCCCTGCTCGACTGAGATCCGCCGCCGCCGTCGATGGGTCCACATCCGAGCCAGGTCGTAGGCGAACCAGAGCATGGTCGCGCCCAGAGCGACGGCTGCGCCGGCGACCTCCCAGCCGCCCGGCCAGAGCAGCAGGCTGAGGATCAGGGCCACCAGGGCCGCGTTCCAAACGGCAAGGATGAGATAGGCTGACCTCCAGGTGCGCCGGTGGGCCAGTGCGAACAGCTCCATCAGCTTGTACGAGACGCCCATCAGCGTGCATCCGAGCCAGCCCACCAGGCCCGCGTGGACGTGCGCTGCCAGCAGGTTCGGGGTGATGTTGAACCACCGAAACTGCCAGTCCAGCGCCCAGGTGAGGCCGAAGCCGACGACGACAAGCAGCCAACCCAGGCCGCAGAGTACGAACAGGCCCATGGGATGCCGCGCCCGCACGCTGGGGTAGCTCAGCAGCAGGGTGATCGCGAAGATGACGAGGCCGGCCACCGCCAGGCTGCCGAAGATGGCCACCCCCGGCGCCCGGTCGAAATAGAAGCTGGGCACGAAGCCGGCAACCCCGGCGGCGTACAAGATGAAGTTCCAGCGGCCCACCGCAGTCGCCGCCAGTGAGGCCTGGAGCGCAACCGGGAACAGCTGGTAGAGCGCCCCCATGATGGTCATGGTCACCCACCCCAGCACCACCAGGTGGGTGAGCGCGAAGATCTTCGGATCATCGAAGCCGGCGACTAGATGAGCAGCCAGCAGGGGCACACCAGCCGCCGCCAGCAGCCAAGCCAGCATGCCGGTTGCGAGATACCGCAGAGGCAACCACATCTCTGGAGAGCGCTGGGGCCTGATCACAGGCCAAGCTTTAGCACTAGTTCCATCGTGTAATTATCCCACGGTCCGTCCGTGCCCAGACGAACGGGCTGGAGCCCGCCCAAGCACTCGCCCCCGAGGTGAAATCCAAGTTGGGAAAGTGCACTCAGGCGAGGTGGGTGCCGACCAGGTCGACCAGGCGTCTGGGAGCGACCGCGGGTGACCTGCCTGGGAGTCTGGGGCTGCGGTGGGCGGGCGCTGGCTATGAGCGCCCCTGGTTGGCCACGAGACGACCCCGGATCCCAGCGCGGGGCAAACGGAGTGCTGCCGCCATGCCGGTATACGCACCGCCCACCACCAGCACCCACTGTGGTAAGTGCGGGCTGGCGGCGCCCTGGCTGCGGAACCGGCTGGTGCCGGACATCAGAGTTGAAATCTCGGCTCCCCGCTCAAGGCTGATCGACCCGGGTGACGGAGTCCAGCTCCGTGCGACAGGAGGTGGAATCGGCCTCCGTGCCCGAGTCCAAGTCCGCCCATCAGTCCAGCAATTGCACACAGCGTGCCCGCAGCAGCACCTCAGCGCCCTCGGCGATCTCCCGCGCCACCTCTCCGGCCAGCCGCGCCGCCTGCACCAGACCCACGGCATGTCCGGCGTAGATGGGAGCTAGGCGGTAGTCGCCGCGCTCGCAAGCGGCGCGGTATCGGAGCTGAGCTGAGAGGTTCTCGGCCATCTGCTCCGCGCGCTCGTGCCAGCGGTCCGTGAAGTCGTTGCGGAGCGCCCGCCCTGGGAACGGTGCCGGCCAGGCGATGCCCTGAGCCCGGTCGAACGCGTGGGTGCGGATGGTGTCGGTCTCGCGGGCAGCCAGAATCGCGAATATGGCCGCCGGCTGGCGCCCCCATTCCGGACTCGCGATGAACGCTGTGCCCACCCGCACACCTTCCGCGCCCGCCGCCAGACTGGCCGCCATGCCCGCTGCCGTGGCGATACCCCCCGCGGCCACCACCGGTAGCGTGGTTGCCCGCAGCACGATTTGGAGCAGCGGCATGGTCGCAACCGCGCCGGTGTGCCCGACCGCCTCGGTGGCGGCAACCGTCTCGGCTGAGTCATGCACCTGGGTCGTGACCAGAATGCCGGCGTCGTGAAGCCCGGCGACGTGGGGACCGACCGTGCCGAAGGACACGCTCGCCAAGAAGGGACGCGCGGCGATCACCGCGGCCAAGAGCTGTGGCCGGCGCACCACATCCCACGCCATGACTCCGATGCCGAAGCGGATATCGGGGTTGCCGCGCCGGGCGGCGGATGCCTCCCTGGCCACGAACTCGGCGGAGTCGCGGCTGCCCACCCCGATCATGCCCAACCCACCAGCTTGGGTGATGGCGCGAACCAGTTCTCCACCCGCCAGGTTGGCCATGGGGGCCCCAATCAGTGGATATCGCAGCCCCAGCTTGGTGGTCAAATGGGTCCTGAGCACATTTGCCTCCTGGGGGCGGCTCAGACAGAGCAGCAGGTGACCTGCCCCTCACTCATGACTGGCAGGCTCGTCACCGTCCCCGGCCACCCACGTCGCCAGGACGTAGAGAAGGTCGGAGAGTCGGTTCAGGTAGGTGATCACGTCTGCGGCCGCGGGCCGACTCAGGTAGCCCAGTTCAACCGCCTGGCGCTCCGCTCGCCGGACAAAGGTTCTCGCCAGATCGAGGAAGCCAGAGGAGACGTTGCTGCCTGGGACCACGAACACCGGCCTCAAGGGGTGGTCGGCCAAGATGCCATCGATGATCGCCTCCAGCTCCGCGACCATCTCGGGGACCAGAAGGGACACGCCTGGCTGCAGCCGTCGCCGCTGCCGGGGATTGCATGCCAGGCCTGCCGCTGCCACGAACAGCCCTCTTTGGAGTCGGAGCAGGAGCTGTGCAGTCTCGGGTGCACCCTGCCAGCTGGCCCTGGCAAGCCCCAGAGCCGAGACCGCCTCATCAACGCTGCCCACCGTGGCGATCACGGGGTCGGCCTTGGAGGTGCGCCCACCGAACAGCAGGCCGGTGCTGCCATCGTCCCCAAGCCGCGTGTAAACCCGGGTCAAACTAACCTCCCACCCCAGGGCTGGGGCTCAAGAAAGAACGCCTCGGTGTGAATGCGTCGCGGGGAAGCGCCCAGCTGGCGAACGGCCTCAGCGCACCCGTCCACAAACCCTTCCGGGCCGGCCGCAAAGACCGACTCTTCGGCGAGGGATCCTAGGAGCTGCGGCAACTGCGCGGGTAAGCGCCCCAGCGGGGGCTCGCCCGAAGCCCTGGTCAGCGTTCGAATGAAGCGGAAGTTGGAGTGCCGTGCCTGCCATCCGAGAAGTTGGGAGCGGAAGATCACATCGGCTTTCGTCCGGGCCGACAAGATCAGGCGAAGTGGGGCTGACTGGGCGCTGGAGAGCGCCTCCTCCAGCAGGGCCAGGATCGGGGCAAGTCCCACGCCTCCAGCCAGATAAAGGGTGGGCCCCCCATCCACCGAACCCCGCACGAAGTTCCCGTACGGCCCCGAGACCTGCACCTTGTCGCCGACCGCGAGCCGCTGGTGTACCCATTGGCTGGCCTGCCCACCGGGCATCACCGTCACCACCAGGTCCAGCTCCCCACCCGGCCGGGCCACGTTGGCCACTGAGTAAGACTGGGGCTCTACCTCTCCCTGGAGGTCCGCCAACAGCACGTACTGACCAGCCTGGAAGTGCAGCTCGGCCTCCAGCGGCGCCAGTCGCACCGCCACCGTGCGCCGGTTCAGAGCCAGTTTCGAAATCACCCGAAACGGAGCTTCATCGAGGCTGAGCTGCCCCCCTGAGGACGAGGTCTGATCCACGGCCTGCCGACTGCCGGCCGAGATGGCGCGGCTCGCCGGGGGCATATCCCAGCCGATTCCCTGCGGGCCGGCACCACCGCCCTCCATGGAACTCACTGCCCGGAGTGCGGGCTGGCGCCCAACTGCCCAGTTGCCAGGTCGGACTGGGAGAGCTCGTCGTTGCCCAGCTGCCGACCACTCGCCGGGTGCCTCAGCCGGCACCAGGGAGGTAGCTCTGAAAGGATCGCCTCATCCCGACATCTGAGGCAGCGGCTGACAACCTGCTTTGAGGTAACGACCGCTAGCCGGTTGTGGTCCCCGCAAAAGGCGCAGTCACCGACGCAGGCCCCGACGATCTCGGGCTTCTCCCCGGAGTGCTGCACGGGGCCCACCTCCTGACCGCACCGCTCCGAATGAGTTGAGCCCGGCACCCGGTTGGTGGCGCGTGCGCCTCGGACGACGGCGCAGTCGGAGCGATACCCACTGCCATCGAACGCCCCGCAGATCCGGCTCCACTCCGACCAGAACCGCTCCAGAAAGCTGCGATGGAACTGGTGCCGACACCGAGGACATGTGAACATCGATGAGCTTCGATCATGGCCTCTCCCGCCGCCACCGGTCTCGGTTGCCCGCGGATTCGAGTCACCCACCTTCCTTTCACCTCCCATCACCACCTCCTCATGGCCCGGGCGTCCACCGCTTTTTCCCCACGATCGCCCGGGTTCGTCATGACCGAAGCCTCGACTCCATCAGCAATTCGCGAAGGGTAAAGGGAAGGATGCCCCCGTGCCTGAAGTGCTCGCGTTCGGTCGGCGAATCGAGCCTAGCCCTCACCGGCAGTTCTCGCCCATCGGCGGTGATCCGCAGGCGCGAACCGTCGCCCTCGACCACCTGCTGCAAACCGGTCACCTGGTAGACCTCCTGACCGGTCAGCCCGAGGCTGCCGATCGTCACTCCCCCGGTGAACTGGACGGGAAGCACTCCCATACCGACCAGATTGGACCGGTGGATCCGCTCGAAGCTCTCGGCCAGCACCACCCGGACCCCGAGCAGCCGGGTGCCCTTGGCGGCCCAGTCGCGGGAGGAGCCCGACCCATAGTCCTTGCCGGCGATAACGATCAGCGGCACCCCATCCTGCTCGTACAGCTCGGCCGCCTCGAATATGGTCAGCAACTGGCCGCCGGAGAGGTGCCGGGTGAACCCACCCTCGGTGCCCGGGACCAGCGCGTTGCGCAGGCGCGGGTTGGCGAAGGTGCCGCGCACCATGACCTCATGATTGCCCCGCCTGGCTCCAAACGAATTGAACTCGGTAGTCGGAACACCCAGCCGGGCCAGGTATCTGCCCGCGGGTCCGGCGGGAGGAATGGCCCCGGCCGGCGAGATGTGGTCCGTGGTGACGCTGTCGCCGAGCAGGGCCAGGCAGCGCGCGGCCGAAATGTCCTCAACCGGCGCAACCTGGCGGCTCACGCCGTCAAGGAATGGCGGAGGCTGCACGTAGGTGGAATCAGGCTGCCACCGGAAGCGGGTCCCTTCGGACATCTCCAGCGAGGCCCAGCGGGCATCCCCGTCGTAGAGAGTGGCATAGCCGCTGCGGAACTCAGCCTGGGTGACGACCTGCTCCACCACCTCCCTGATCTGGTCCGCACTGGGCCACAGCTCCCTGAGCCAGACCGACTTCCCGCTGGTGGCGCGACCGATCGGCTCAGTGGTGAAGTCGACATCCAAAGTCCCCGCCAGCGCGTAGGCGACCACCAGCGGCGGGGAGGCCAGATAGTTGAGCCGAACATCGGGATGGATCCTACCCTCGAAGTTGCGATTGCCGGAGAGCACCGCGGCGACCGCGAGGTGATTGGCGGCGATCGCGGCCGACACCTCCGGGAGCAGTGGGCCCGAGTTGCCGATGCACGTGGTGCACCCGTAGCCCACCAGGTCAAACCCCAGCTCGGCCAGGGGCTGGTCCAACCCTGCGCGCTGGAGATACTGGACCACCACCCGTGAGCCCGGCGCCAGGGAGGTCTTCACCCACGGCCGGGACCGGAGGCCGAGCTGGACGGCGTTCCTGGCCAGCAGCCCAGCCGCCACCATGACGTCGGGATTCGAGGTGTTGGTGCAGCTGGTGATCGCGGCGATCACCACATGGCCGTCGTCGATGTCAACGCGAGCCCCGGCCAAATCTACTGAAATCGGCCGCGGCCTCCGTTCCAGGTTCGCGGTCGGGACCGCAGCAGCGGCAGGCTCGCGCAGCAGAAGGTCCGGATCGCCGTCGCCTGCCAAGCCCACCATGGTGGCCGGCGGGTCGCTGGCAGGGAACGAGTCGGCAGAGGCCTGCTCGCAGCTGCCGTCGCTGAGGCTGGGCGGCTGCCACGACCGGTGTTCTGCCGGCATCGCCACGGCGGATGGCTCCAGCGCGCCCAGGGTCCGGCGAAATGACCGGCGCACCAGCATGAGGGGGACTCGGTCCTGGGGTCGTGAGGGCCCGGCTAGGCACGCCTCCACGGTCCCTAGATCCAATGTGATCAGCTCCGAGAATCTGAGGTCGGGGTCGCCGGGCGAATGGAACAGGCCCTGCTCCTTGGCGTAGGCTTCAACCAGGGCAATGTGCGCCTCAGACCGCCCCGTCATCCGCAGGTAGTCGAGCGTGACCTGGTCGATGGGGCTGATCGCGCATGTGGCGCCGTACTCCGGCGCCATGTTGCCCAGGGTGGCCCGGTGCTCAGCCCACAGCCCCGCCAGTCCTGGCCCGGTGAACTCCACAAACTTGCCCACCACGCCGTGGTGGCGCAGGACCTCCGCCATGGTCAGAACCAGGTCGGTGGCTGTGACCATCGGTGACAAGCACCCGATCAGCCGAACGCCGACCACCGCCGGCAATGGCACTGACAGCGGCTGGCCCAGCATCGCGGCCTCCGCCTCGATACCGCCGACTCCCCAACCGAGCACGCCGATGCCGTTGACCATCGGGGTGTGTGAGTCGGTCCCCACCAAGGTGTCCGGGAAAGCCTCCCCCATGTCTGTCTCGGACACCACGCGCGCCAGATGTTCCAGGTTGATCTGGTGGCAGATGCCGGTATCGGGTGGCACCACCGCGAAACGTTGGAAGCCCTGCTGCGCCCAGCGCAGCAGGCGATAGCGCTCGGCGTTCCGAGCAAACTCCAGCTGCCGGTTGGTCTCGAAGGCGTCAGCGGTGCCGGCCACGTCCGCAATCACCGAGTGATCGATGATGAGCTCTACGGGAATTCTTGGATTGACCAGGGTTCCATCGCCGCCCAGCTTCATCACTGCATCCCTGAGAGCGATCAGATCCACCACTGCCGCGACCCCGGTGAAGTCCTGCATCAGGACTCGCTCCGGCCTGAACGGGAGCTCCCTGGACACGTCCGAGCCAGCCGGCCATTTCGCCAGCGCCTCAATATCGGCAGCAGTCACGGCCCGACCGTCCTCGTGGCGCAGGAGGTTCTCGAGCAGGAGCTTGACGCAGTAGGGCAGCCGGCTGATGTCTCCGACACCTTCCAGAGCCGAGAGTCGGCGGATCTGGTAGGGCCGGTCAGCAACCGTCATCGTGGCCCTAGAGCCGAAGCTGTCGTTCACCACTCGGTCCTCCTCCTCGTGCGTGGTTTCCGTCGTGGGCTGGACCGGCACTGGACCGGCCGGCTGCCGGTTGCGACGGGTTTGGCTGACAGTCGTGGCGCGCCGGCTGAGAAGCGCCAGCACCTACCGCCTGCGAGCCCAGCCAACCTCCACCCCAAGGCTGCCGGAGCACCTGGCCAGTGGAGGTCGGGCGGGGTGGTGGCCTCGGCTCTGGGAAGGAGCCCGGGACAGCCAACGCGGTGAGCAGCTGGATCAGTCCCATGCGTGGCTTCGCTCCAAGCCGTCCAGAAGCAGATGGAAGTAAACCATCCCGGCAAATGGCCGCCAAGCTGCGGTCAGCCGCCGCACATCGTCATAGCCCGCGTTCGCGCTGAGCCCAAAGCGCCGCCGCAGAGAGTTGCGCGCCCCCACGTCATCACCGGGCAGGACCTGGCATCGGCCGAGACCCCGGAGGAGGACGTACTCCGCACTCCACATGCCGATGCCAGGCAGCTCACACAGCCGCTCCCGAGCCTCGTCGTCACCCAGCCGGTCGAGCGCCACCAGGTCCAACTCGCCCTCGAGCACGGCCGCGGCGCATCCGGCCAGAGCCCGCGACTTGGCTCGGCTGAGTCCGAGTTCGCGCAGGCACTCCAGGTTGGCCTCGGCGATGCGCTCCGGCGCGGGCGCGGCCCAGCCGGCACCGCTCGGGCTCGGGGGAGCGGCTGCGCCGAAACTGGCGGCGAGCCGATTGAGCAGGTGGATCCCCACCACCAGGCTCACCTGCTGGCAGACGACAGCGTTGACAAGGGCCTCGAAGAGGGTGGGAAAGCGCGGTGGCCGCAGGCCCCGGAAGCGGTCCGCCAAATCGTTGATCCCAGCATCTCCCCGGGCCATCTGGTAAAAGCCCGCGAGGTCCGCGTCCAGCCCCAGGATCCGCTCGAGCGAGGACTGGACCCCGGCCACCGTCTCGTCCGCCACCTCCGCCCCTCCCCCTTGGACAGTCATCTCGAGCTCAGGGTCGGAGGCGCTCCCGCACTGGCGCACCCCAACTGCGACCGGGCCGGTGTCGAGGTCCAGTGTCCTTCGGTACCAGACACCATCGAACCGGTCCACCGCGTTGTGGGCCCGGCGCCGCAATGCCCACACGGTCAGATCTAGTCGGAATGGAGGCTGGGGACTCAACCGTAGCCGTCGGCAAGGTCCCCTCATGGCTGTCTGCTCCGATGTCACGGCGGTGATCCCAGCTCATCGACCCGGCCTGCTGCCGGCCCGGCGCCACGCCCGCTGCGGTCAGGACTCATGGGTGTAGCTCCCCACCGGCGTGCGCAGTCCCACCGCAAGCCGGTTCCAGCCATTGATAGCGACGATCGCCAGGGTCAGGGCCACGACCTCCGCTTCGTGGAACAATTCCTTGACAGCCTCATAGGTGGCATCGGGAGCCCCCTTCTGGGGCAGCAAGGTGAGCGCCTCACACCAGGCCAGGGCCGCACGCTCGCGCAGGGAGTAACAGGGCGCCTCCTGCCAGGCCGCGACCAGGTGGAGGCGCTGCGGCTCCACCCCCAGCGCGGTCGCGTCCTTGCTGTGCATGTCCAGGCAGTAGCCGCAACCGTTGAGCTGGGAGGCGCGCATCTTTACCAGCTCCAGCAGTACCGACTCCAGGGTGCTGGAGTGCACCGCCGCCTCCAGACCGATCATCGCCTTGAGCGCCTCCGGGAAGGTCGTCCGGTAGTCGATTCGCATGAGGGGCTCCTCCCACTATCGTTCGCGCTACGGGCAAGCCCGGCGGAAACTGCCACCGAGGTAGCCATGGCCCGCCGAGGCTCGGATGCGGACAGGGTCACGCCGACACCGCGACCGGACACCCCAGGCGGTGACCCTCCACCACGACGCTGCCGCACTCGGGGCAGAGCAGGTGTGCCCAGCAGGCGGAGTCGCCGGCCTCGGTCTCCTCGTCAAGCACTGGCTCCCGGGCCTCCTGGCGGCCAACATCGGCACCAGCTTTCAGCGGCTCGTACTTACCCAACGTCTTATCGCTCATTCCCGGGTCCTTCTCTCCGCCCGACCGGTGCCGGAGGCAGGTGCGCCCCCCCGGTCTTGACGAATCCTTCCTCAGCCGTCATCTGAGCGTCCCTGCGGTCAGCCGTTGGGTCTTGCTGTGCACCGCTTCGAGAAGGGCGGCCCAGTCGGTGCTGAACCGTCGAGCCCCCTGGCTTTGCAATGACTCGCCCAGAGCCTCGACGTCCAATCCGTGCGTGGCCAGGGTGGCGATCAACTGCTCCGCCGAGGCATGGTCCGGTTGCAGGAGAGCGCCCACAGTCCCGTGCTTCCCGAAGCTGAGCAGGGTGGCCTCCGGCATGGTGTCAATGGTGTCGGGTGCGGCCAGAGAGGTCACGTAATGAGAATGCGGCAAATCGGGGTCCTTGGCCGAGGTGGAGGCCCACAGCAGGCGCTGCGGCCGTGCGCCCGCCGCGGCGAGGGCCCGCCAGCGGGCACTGGCCAGCAGGGCGCGATATGCGCTGTAGGCCTTCTGTGCCACCGCGATTCCCAGCCGGTTGTGCATTTCGACCGGCAGCAGGGGATTGGCCGCTGCATCCCAGCGCGACACGAAAACTGATGCCACCGAGGGGATGGCGAGGCTGGAGTGCTCCTCGAGCCGCCGCTCCAGGGCTCGCATGTACGCCTCCGCCGCCTGAAGGTAGTGGGTCTCCGAGAAGAGCAAAGTCACGTTGACCCCGACACCGGCCGTCACCAGCTCCTCGACCGCGGTCAGCCCGGGCGCGGTGCCGGGGACCTTCACCAGGAGATTCGGCAGCTTCGCCTGCCCCCAAAGCCGCATGCCCCAGGCGACACTGTCCGCGGCCTTGAATGCAAGATCCGGCGGCACCTCCAAGGAGACATAGCCGTCAACCCCGTCGGTCGCCTTCCAGGCCGGATGGAAGATGTGCGCCGCAGCCGCCAGGTCCTCGAGTGCGGCGCCATAGACCAGGTCCTGCGGATCGCTGACCCCCTGCCCGACGAGGGTTCGGATGGTGGCGTCGTAGTCCTTGCCGGCCGTCATCGCCTGGGCAAGGATGGTGGGATTGGAGGTGAGGCCAGAGAGGCCGAACTCTCGCACGTACCAGTTCAAAGCTGCGGTCGCCAAGGGCTTGCGGCTCAAATTATCCAGCCATAGGGACTGACCAGCCTGCACCAGCTGCATCGGCCCGTTCGCCTCGGTGGTCGACGCGCTATCGGCGCCGCTCACGTCGGCCACCTACCCTGAACGCCCGGGCCCATCGCCACCGTCACCCGGCTCAGCCCGACCCTCTCCGTCCAGGATGCGCTTGACATCGGGATAAGCCGTGCTGAGACAGCACGGGCACGAGTGATACCAGTGGCGCATCCCTGAGTCGATGATCACGCCATCTCGAACTGGCGACACCTCGGCCGGGATTCCGGCACTCTCACTCACGGACATTGCGACTCCTCCTTCACCCTTCACTGCAGCGGGTGCTCGAGCTTGGCCTCGGCTCTGCCGCCGGCCTCTCTCACGATCAGCCGAGGCTGGCCGAAAGTGGCCGGCCCGCGCCGGACACTGCCGCTTCTGACGTCGAACCGGGACCCGTGCCAGGGACAGGTGACGACTGTGCCGTTCAACTCGCCAGCCTCCAGCGGGCCGCCCGCATGGGAGCAGACAGCACCCATCGCGTAGAGCTGCCCGCCGCGCCTGACCACCAGAACCGGCAGACCGCCGGCGTCGACGCGGCGCAGGGTTCCCTCGGGAAAGTCCCCGGAAGCTCCCAGTGACACGAAGTCCGCAGGCCCGCTGAGAAAGGCGCTCCGATTCACCATGGTCCCCATCGCGAAGGTGAGATGGCCACCCACGTACATCCCCGCCATCGCCACGACCAACCCTGCGGTCGAGATCCCCACCGCAAGCGGATGGAGTCCGAACCCAGCCCACCAGCGCAGACCCAGGGATGCCGCCATCAGCAAGACCGCCAAGGTCATGGTCAGACCATGGAGCATGTTGGCGCGGCGCTCGTGACCGTAGGTGTCCTGGGAGTCGGTCAACCCGCTCGCTATGGCCGGAAGGCTGGTCACCAACCCGATGGCAAGTGCGATGTCCCCCGCCTGGGGCCCGATCGCCGTGGTGAAGTGAGCCACATAGTCCATCACCACCCCCGCCGTCCAGGCTCCCAGGGGCAGGTCTGTCAGCGCCGGGTGGAGTGGATGCCCCAGCCCCCTCGAGCCATGCAGCAGATCGCGAAGCCCTGGACCGAGAGGCCCAAGTGCGCGGTACGACCGCCGGATGGATGCCTGGACAAAGTCACCGACTCCCTCCAACCAGCCCTGGCGGCGTATTACTCGATCGATCAACGGCTCTGGCACAACCACCCTCTTCACTTACCCCTGCTCTGGCCGCCAGAGGCGGGGCGTATGACCTATTCACATCGTGTATATCAACTAATTGGGAGTATACTGCAGCCGTGGACGAAGTCAATGGCCTGGAAAGGGCCGTCGCAGCACTGCAGGACCCCACCAGGCGAGCGATCCTGCTGGCGTTCTACCGCGAGCCGGCCGCCCGGACCGTGGCGGAGGTCGCCAAGACGGCAGGTGTGCACCGATCGGTCGTCTACACCCATTTGGAGAAGCTGCTGGCGCTGGGCTACCTGGTGGGCGGCCAGAGGCATGGGCGGCCCGGGAAGCCGGCCAAGACCTACCAGCTCTCCGGGGTTCCGTTGAGCTTCCAGCACCCCACCCGTGATTTCCTCACTCTCTCGACGATTCTCGGGGCCACAGTGGCGGACCTAGGAGGCCGAGGGCTGGCCAGAGCTCGAGAGAGGGCGGCCGCCGCCGGTCGAGCTCTGGCCGGTGCTGCTACCGACCTGCCCGCTGCACTGAAGCCACTCGAACAGTTGGGTGACCACTACGCGCTGGCGCCGGGTCAGAAGCTAATTGTGGACAGTTGCGCCTTCAGAGAGGTGTGTGCGCTGGAACCTTCAGTCGTGTCCACCATCCACGCCGGGCTGATCGAGGGACTTCTTGACGGGGCCGGATTCGTCCGCCAGGTGCGACCTCAGGCGTGCGACGCCCGTGGCTGTGTGTTCTCGATCGAGCCGACGAACCGTACGGAGGGGGCGGATGCCACTGCGGCCTGAACGTGAGATGAGCGATGCCCCGCTTGCGACTCGGACAGAGGCGCAGGTGCGCGCCGACTGGGAGAGCGCACGAATCCGGGACATCAGCTCTTCCCAGTGGGTCCGCTTCGAGGGTCACATGCGGGAGATTTTCCAAGCCATGGGCCTCCCCGCGGGCCAACCGGGCACCAGCCGCACCGCAGCTCGATTTCTGGCCGCCGTCTACGAGGCCACGAGCGGCTACGAGGGCGATGCCAAGCTGATGACCACGTTCCCCACCGAATGCCGCGGCGGGCCGGACTGCAGGATCGCTCAGATCGTCGAGGGCCCGATTCCCTTCTTCTCATTGTGCGAGCACCACTCGCTGCCTTTCTTCGGGCATGCCTATGTCGGTTACATCGCGCACGAGCACCTGATCGGTCTCTCCAAGCTCACCAGGGTCGTCCGGATGTACGCCCGCCGCTTCACCGTCCAGGAGCGGATCGGGCAGGAGATCGCCGATCTCTTAGAGTCGGCACTTCAGGCTCACGGCGTCGCTGTCTATCTGGAGGCCACTCACACCTGCACCCAGATGAGGGGAGTCCGAGAGCTGCAGTCCAGCACTCGGACCACATTCTGGCGGGGCAACTACGACGGTGATGCCAGCTTGCGGGCGGAGTTCATGTCCCTGTGCCAGGGGGCACCGGGGTCTTGATCGTGAACCCAGGCATCCCCGCGGATCAAAGAAGAGTTGGGACATTCTGTGGCGGGCCAGCCACGAATGATCTCCGCTTGACGTATTGGAGGGTCTGACCATGCCTGAAGAGAACCGTGTTGCCGGCTTCCGGCTCGGGATCTATGTGTTCGAGGACGCCGAGATAGTCGACTTCAGCGCCCCGTACGGGGTCTTCTCGGTGGCGCGGCGCTGGGATCCCAGCCTGGACGTCTTCTTCATCGCCGAGTCGATGCGGCCGGTGCAGGCCCAGGCCGGTTTCACCATCCTGCCCAACTACAGCTTCAACGACCGGCCGGCGGTCGACGCCTTCCTGATCCCCGGTGGCGCCGGCACTCGGCAGGAGACGTACAACCGCCGCCTGCACGAGTACATTCGCGCTCTACCCGAGTGCACCCTGCTGGCGGCCCTCTGCACCGGCCCCTGGGTCTACGCGCAAATGGGGCTACTGGACGGCCTGGCAGCCACCGCGCGGAAGGAGGGAGACCCCCAGGAACTGAGCAGCCGAGGGATGGTCCCAATCGATCGCTTGGCGGCACTCGCCCCCAAGGCCACGATCAGCCGGGCCCGGATCGTTGACAGTGGCCGCATCATCACCGCCGCGGGGATCAGCTCCGGAATGGAGTTGGGGTTCCATCTGCTGCAGCGGGCCGGCTTCGACGAGAGCTTCCGCCGCGAAGTGGCGCGGGTGATGGAGTACCTGGACGCCTATGACATCCGCAAGGACAGCCTGGAGCTGACGGTGGCGCTGGAGTAGCGGTGTGGGGAAAACGCGCTGCCGGTGGCCACACGCCCGCTCGAGTGGCAGCCGAGCCACTGCGGGAGTCGGATCGGTGGGCAACCTACCTTGCCCGCGAGCTCGAGCCATTCGCTCAGTCCACGGCCAGATGGAAATGTGGTGACCAGCACCACGAGTGCGGAGGGCTATCCAGCGCCCCGGGCCAAGGTAAACCAGGCCCAGAGTGCCGCCAGCACCCCATCCCGGCTGATGCTCCTGACGGTGGGGCACGGGACCGCCAGTCGTGAGGAGTTCACCAGCCTGATCAAGCGGGCCGGAGTGCAGGCCTTAGTGGACGTGCGCAGCGTCCCCGGGAGCCGGCGCAACCCGCAGTTCGGAGGCCGAGAACTTGAAGACTGGATACCGGGCACCGGAATCTCCTATCACTGGGAGCCGGAACTCGGCGGCTTTCGTCGCGGGGCCAAGGACTCCGCGAATGTGGCCCTCCGGCACCCCGCCTTCCGAGGCTACGCGGACTACATGGCCAGCGACCCCTTCCGATATGCCCTGAGTGCTGTCGTGGCTGACGCTACCCGGCGCCCGGTGTGTGTCATGTGTGCCGAAACCCTGTGGTTCCGATGCCACCGGCGCCTCATCGCCGATGCCGCAGTGCTTCTGTACGGCGCCCAGGTGCTTCACCTCGACCACCGGGGAAAGCTCCTGCCCCATGTGCTCACCGATGGTGTTCGCCGACGAGACGATCACCTAATCGTCTATGACGTGGCGCCTTCACCCCCGGCGCAGTGACAGGTCGCCGATCCTGCACCGCGAGCATCCCCACAGTGGCCGCGGGCTTGTCTGTGACCGGTATCTCAACCACAGCCCACCGCCAGGGACTCACCTCTGAGTGCCCTTCGCCACCGCAACTCCGCGCCTCAGCATGGCGGCCAGGACCACCGCCTACGCCGCCAATCCAAACCACACCCAGCTCCGCGCAAAGGCGAGCGGAGGCTAGAGGTGGGCGGCGCGCCCAGCGATGAAGCTGCAGGCCGCGTACATGCCCACAGGAAAGACGGTGGACCAGCGGCGGACGTCGTAGTTGAGCCGGGGCCACACGACTTCGCCGAGCACCCAGGCGGGCAACCACGCCATGGCCACCAGCCCACACCGGCCAGGGCCGCATATCCGAGGGTGTTAGTGAGCCCACGGGTGGCACCCAGGGCTCTCGCTACCAGGGCCAATCGGCCGGTCAGCCAGAGCGCTGATCACCGGAGCGCCTCCGGCCGCCCAGTGGTCGCCACGACCGCTCGCCGCCATCCCGCTGGCGGGTCACTGTCCAAAAGCACCAAGTGGGCAGCATCACCCACCTACGGGCTACCTCACGAAGACAGGGGAACCGGGAACTCGGTGATGTACACCTCCCACTTGGTAGAGGTCGGCACCGTAAGGTCCACGGTAATGCTCTGGCCCACCGCGCTATCGAAGTTCTCCCCATCGATACTATGCGGCGTGCATGCAGGGAAAACGGTCGGATGACCGGCGTTCACCATCAATGTGGGCCTGCCTGGTCCGACGCACCAAAGTACCACGAAGAACGCGGCCCCGGGAGCTGCGAATGTCGCGACCAGCCCTGGACCGCGCCCCACGCGCGGAGCAATGATCGTCGAACCTCTTCCGTAACCAGTCAAGTCAGGCACAGTGGGGGTTGGCCTTGGCCTTGGAATGGGCCCGCCCTCTGCACAGCCCGCGACGCCAACAAGAGAAAGGATGGCAGCACCACAAACAGCCAAGGTACCAAAATGCCTCATCAACCCGGGCTTCCGAGTCAACTCGCTAGGCCGTAGTGTTGTACCAATCGTTTATCCCGACATCGCGAGTCTTGGGAGTGTTGGCCGAGTACACCGCTCCCAGGTACGTCGAGCTGCAATTGTACTGCACCTGATATAGGTTCCCATCGCTCGCCTCGCTCCAAGCACCAGATTCAAAGTGGGCGTAGTACCCTGGTGGAGTGTCAAGGTTCGCCGTGAGCGCATACCCAGTTGACTTGGTCGCCGACGCAGCCACGCTGACTCCGGTCGTCGCAGTTGTGCCTGCGACAATCACGCTAGCGTCGACCGATATGCTGGCGCTGACCGTGAGTGACGCCGTGTATGACTGAGTGCTGGTTACCGAGAAGCTTTCCGTGTTCCACGTGCCACCACCATTGCGGACGGTATACGTATATTCCGGCGAGGACGTAGCAAACGATGCGTGCCAACTCGTTGGAACGTACTCCTCGTAAGGACTGCACGTCTGGACCTGAGGAGAGGGGCTGGCAGTACTAGGCGCTGCGGCCTCTGCGGTCAACACTCCTGCGCCCAAGCCGCCCCATCCCAATGCGGCAGCCAAGAGATAGATAGCGGCTCGACGGAAGGTGCGACGACTTACAGGATGCATGCCGATTCCCCCTCTCCTCGGTGGTTCCGCAATTGAAGCGGATGTCAGTATGGGGCTTGCGGGTCATGTCGAGGCCGATGGCGTGTAACGGGTCGGTAACAGCCCTAATTGCCAAGTTGGTGAAGCCCCCCAGCTGGGGGGCTGGCACTCGCGAGTCGATGGTCGGAACACCCGCTCAGCATTGTTGGGCTGACCACCCGGAGGGTCGGGGCGCCGACGGTGGACCAACCGCTGGAAGCCGGCCCTCAACGCCTTCGACGGCCGCCTCAGTGCAGGACGAGACTAACCCAGGAAAAAAGTTACACCGTTTACTTGACAGACCTTTGGAAGTCAGTTAGGTCAGTGCTACCATCGCCGACATGGAGTCGCGTGCACCGCGGCGCCGGCGGTACCCGCTGCTCATTCGAGGGCGCCCGGTGGTCGCCGCACTCTCAGCGCTGCTCATAGGAACCGGAGCCCTGGTCGGATACCTCCTAGGTGTCCGGACACCGACGGTGGCTACGGTCGCGATCACGGTCTACGTAGGTGATCGTCAGGCTTCAGGGGAGGTGGATGGCTGGTGGTATGGGGTGCGGAGCACCGTATCGACGTGGAGGGGCGCGGACGGAAGCCAGCATGAAGGGGGATGGCCAACCTGCCTCGACCACGTCGGCTCCGAGCGGACCGTCATCTTCGGTTGGGTGCCAGCGATTGCTCCTGGGAAAGGAAGTTGGCGCGATGTGGTCTACGTGGCCTCTCCCTGAAGCTCACGCAGCGATACTTCGCCAGAGCGTCGGTCTGGGCAACCCGGCAAGGTGGCCGCTCGCGAGGGCGGAGCCCAAAGCGCCACTTGCAGGCCCTGACGCGCCGCGGGCCATGGGACCAGCCTGACCTCACCATTCAGGGCGCCTGAGATCAAGGAGTGTACCAATCACGAAAGTGGCGTGTCAAGATGCACTTGGGCCCCGCAGAAATCCCGGACTTCGTGCGAACCCTAGAAAGTCGCGAAACTTTCTTATCTACACGTCGTAAGCGGGGCTCATGGCCTTCTCTCGCTCCTTACTCACCGATCCAGGTCTGAAGCCACACCACTCGCTGCGTCGGCGACGCGAGCGAGCTGACGGTGCTCCAACTGCTCTAGCCACGTAAAGAATCCGAAGCATCCTGTAAGTACGTTACGGCTGAACAGCGCAAACAACTCCCGCGAAATGCCGCACGCCAAGTCGACTTGTCCTTCGAGAACCAATTGGTACCGACTGGCCTCGGAGTCCCTTGCCAGGTACACAGTTGGCCACCGAAAGGCGAAGTTCCATTCATTGCAGACCTGATACCAATCAGCGACGGCAGACGTGACGGGCAAGGGACAGCGGCCGGTGATACGATAAATCGCATTCGCGTCCCCTTCAGCCGTAAACCAGACTTCCAACTTGGAACCCACGGGCGTCTCTGCGAATGGGACCATGAGGCTGCCTTCGCGGTCTTGAAGGTATGCTAGCCCTTCTTCTCGCAGGAAAGACTCGATCATCCCTGGACCAAATTCTTGCGGACCTGATGGGTCGTGCGTAGCCGCAATATTCTTGCTCACAGCTAGACTTCTACACGTTCGCTGGCTACCGCAGCAACCATGTCAGCACGGTGGTACTGCTTGTCGGGCTTCATCCGCAGGGCCAATGTAGGCGCAAAGCTCGTATGCGCTGCCAGGGTTCCAATGTTGCCAGCCCGCATCGGCGACCACAGATCCCCTGGCATAATATCTAGACGAGCAGTTGCCCAACTTGCTAGAGCAACGGGTGCGATGCTCTTACCGAGGTCAGCGGCAAACCGTGCATAACTTCTAACCCAAACAGGCATTTCCGCTTCAGACGCCTCCAATGAGCCAACTGCCGCACGCTCCGTCCTTGGCGCGTGCACATCTCGCCGGCTAATCACCGAACCATACGAGGCTAGGTGGCTTCCTTGTAGGGACGCTGAGGCGTTTGCCTCGATCCATTTCACAAGCTCATCCAAGTTCTGGCCGACTGCTTTCGCATATCTTCTTAGCGTCCAGTATTTGGGGTTAGACTGCCCCGACTCGAGTCGCGCAACTACAGACTGTGCAACTCCCATTCTTTGGGCGACTTCCTTCTGGCTCATCTGCCCTTGGTGTCGCGCCCTTGCCAGCCCGCGGCCAATGCCGACCTGAACTATTCCCTGCTCTAAGCCGGGTTCCCCAGTGTTTAGATCATCAAAGAGGGTCTCGAAGGAGATCTCTAAGGTGCCTGGCTCCTCGGCCCTTGGGAGTGGCTCTTTCGGGGCGAGGCTCTCAGCGTCCGGTCTGGTTCTGCTCATAACGAGACTATAGCGCCCCCGCTATTGCCTGTCAAGCCCAGGTCTTCTCGATCTAGCTCCTGGACCCGGCACACACGGAGCAATAGCGCGCCAGCTATATGATGTCCCGAGGACGCGTGCAACAATCATCCCATCTCCTCCTGGCCTCATCGACCTGGGGGCTCGGCAAGGATCGTGGTGTAGAGTACGCTACGGCTTTGAGCACTACGATGCGATCGCCGCCACGGTCTAGGGAGGGGTCGACAGGCACATATAGGCACCACACGCTTGCTCGGTCTGCTTCGTCCAGATGACCGTCGAATGAAGAGGTGGCGCTTGTACGGATAGGTGCATCGACAATCATGTTCGCCCATAACGTGTCCGCAAGACTCATCAATATCTGGCTGAGCACTACACGGGTGTGCCATGGAAGTTGGTTGATCTCGAGCTTGGTGTCCCCATGGGGTCCTTGGTAAAAGAACAGTCGCGGTGTGGGGCGGAGCATCAGCTTCCGGCCCCGCCCGGATCAAGGTTGGCAATCAACAGATGCTCGCACTCACGGAGGTGTTTGACCGTGGCTGCCGTGATGACTCTGTACCCATTGGATCGTCGTAGCTCCGTGACGGCCGTTCCAAGCGCATTCACCACGTCGTCAGAGACGGGTGGCCCAATTTGCGATAGCGCCTTATCCAATTCGTCTAGACCTAGCCCAATTGACGGGAAACCCTGATCGGCCTCAATGCGTCTTAGGCTTTCCTGGATGGCTTCGAGGGCCGCCCCCATGGCCCTGTTAGCGCGTTCTTGTGCTGCCAGCCGTTCCGCTCGTCGCAAATACGCACGTCGTGCCAAAGCGGCAAGAGCGATCACAATCAGCCCTGCTACCACCGCGGCTGCGACTTGCCCGACGAACAAGAGGACCTCCGGGCACCTCACCCGCCCAGTATCTGCAACGAACTGCTCTGTGGGTGAGGATATGCCTCAGAGTGCTGCAGGTCAAGGCTGCGCATTGCCTCGGCGAGAATCGCACCTCGGGGCGATTGCTCGCTCAACAAGGAGTGCCACCAAGGGTCGGCCGCCGGAGGGCTGGAGCGAGGGGGCGGGGCCCATGCGCATCCGGGAGCGATAAGAGCTGGCGGAGGCGCTGAGGACCAGGTACCGGGGGGGCCGGCCGAGTGCAGAAGGGACAGCTGCTGGACTCCTTCTGCCTGGCCCCTGGGTACAGGCGCAAGTACGCGGTCAAGGTGCTGAGGGCACGGCGGCGATTGCCGCTGCGGAAGCGGGTCCCGAGGCAAAGGCGGTACGGGCTTGCCTTCAGGGCGGCCCCCAAGGTCTGCTGGGAGGCCTCTGACTACCTCTGCTCTCAGCGGCTCCAACCCTTCCTTGGGGACCTGGTCCTGATCCTGGAGCGGCACGGCCAGCTCCGCTGCTCCCGGGAGACCCGCGAGCTGCTGGCCACGGCCAGCGTCTCCACGGTGGAGCGCAACCTGCGGGAGTTCCGCCGGGTGGTGGTGGGCCGGCGGATGAGCCAGACCAAGCCCGGCGGGCTGCTCCGCCGGGAGGTCCCGGTGGTGGTGGGGAAGTGGCGGGAGCTGGACATCCCCGGGTACCTGGAGATCGACCTGGTCTCCCACAGCGGGGAGGTGGCGGCCGGAGAGTGGATCTGGACCCTGTGCGCCACCGACCTCTCCACCGGCTGGACCGAGAGGGTGCCGGTCATGGGCAAGGGGCAGACGCGGATCGTGGCCGCGCTGGAGCGCATCCAGCGGCAGATGCCCTTCCCGCTCTTGGGCTTGCACCCGGACAACGGCAGCGAGTTCCTCAACTGGCACCTGCTCCGCTGGTGCCAGCAGACCGGGATCCTGCTCTCCCGCTCCCG
>DAHVDN010000045.1 GCA_027313505.1 Candidatus Dormiibacterota bacterium | reverse complement strand
GGGGCGGATCGGCCTTCACCGCCCGGGGAGCCACTGGGTTCCTGGCCGAGACCTTTTCCAGGGTGCGTCATGCTGGGGCCACCGGCCGGCTGACCCTGCGGGCGGACTCCGGCTTCTACTCCAAGGCGGTGCTCAACACCTGCCGCCGGACCGGGGTGCGGTTCTCGGTCACTGCGCGCCTGGACAAGGCGGTCCAAAGGGCGATTGCGACCATCCCTGATAAGGCGTGGGTGCCGATCCCCTACTGGTCGAGTTCGGGCACCTTCGGCGAGGACGAGCAGGGGCAGCTGATCTCCGGTGCCGACGTGGCCGAGATCCCCTACACCGCCTTCGGCAAGAAGGGGATGCGGCTTCGCCTGATCGTGCGGCGGGTGCGACCCACCCCCGGGAGCCAGCTGGCGCTTTTCACCGAGTTCAGCTACCACGCCCTGGTCACAGATCGAGAGGGCACGACCTTGGAGCTGGAGGCCGACCACCGCCGCCACGCCGAGGTGGAGGCGGTCATCCGCGATCTCAAAGAGGGGTCGGGCCTGGCCCATCTGCCCTCGGGGCGGTTCGCAGCCAACGCTGCCTGGCTGGCCTTCTCCACCCTGGCCCACAACCTGGCCCGCTGGGTGCTGGGCATCGGCCTGCCCGGCCAATTGCCCGCCCGCACCACCACCGACAGGCTGCGTCGTCGCCTGTTCTCGCTGCCTGGTCACCGCACCAGCTCGGCCCGCCGGCAGACCCTCCACCTACCCGAGCGTTGGCCCTGGCAGCATCTCTTCCTCACCGCCCTCACCAGGCTGCGCGCCGTCACCTGACGAAGCCCCCAAGCCAGCGCTCTGACTCCCCAGCGCTGGCGTCAGCCTGCCCAGAATCCCACTGCCCAGCCCGTTTGAGGCGACTCCGGTCCGCCCTTCCCACCGCGCCCCGGTCCTGACCAGGTGGTTGACTGGCTCGGCCAGCGCTCCCCCTGCCCGCGACGCCTCACCGGCCCCCAGCGCGCCCCGCTCAACACTTGGTCGGTGGATTCAGGCTTAGGTGCTGGTCCCGGCCCGGATGGCGAGCACCTGTGTGAACCCTGTGACTGCGGGCCCCGCTCCTGCGGGGTACTTCCCAGATGAAGCGGGGACAAGCTGGCGTGATTGCCGCAGGAGCAGTAACGATTGGCGTTGCGCTCCGATGGCTGGAGCGACCTTCGGTCTAGGTAGTGTGGGATCGTTAAGTTCCATAAGGGGCCGCCGGCGCCAGTCCACGGCTTCTCCCTGCGACACCGCCTCGACGTTCCGGTGCACTGGAAGGTTTACCCTCGTTGTGGAGGTATTGCGATGAATGTCACCGTCCTGCACATTGAGGACTGCCCCAACGTAGAGCCGTTGATGGCCGAGCTGCACGACCTGCTCGATGATCGAACCGACGTCGCGCTCGCCACCGTCCTTGTCCGCACCGAAGACCAGGCGCGCCGCTTGGGCTTCCATGGGTCGCCCACGGTTCTGGTAGACGGCCACGACCCCTTCCCGGCGCCATCAGAGTCGGTCGGGCTCTCGTGCCGCCGGTACTCGTGCTGTCGAGAGGCTTCGGGACGGGTCCCCGGCTACCCGACCCGGGCCAAGCTCGCCGAGGCGCTCCGGACCACCAACTGACGCTCACTCGTGGTCGGGGCCGCCCGTCGTCAGTGACGATCTCAGCTCCTTCGTGGCCTGCCCTCTTCTCCTATAGGAATGCCGCATCCGGCGGCCGGAAAGGAGCACCAGCCACCTGAATTCCGCTCTGGGGGGAGGGAGTACCGCGACGCATCAGCTCCGACGGGCCTTTGGAGACGGACGGAGTGCCGCCATGATGCCCACCTTCTAGCTCTCTGGCGCAGACACTGCCAGCTGCGGTCACCTACGCGGAACCGGAGACCATCGCTGCCGAACGGCCCCGGTAGTGGCCCGGCCAGTGCACAGCCGTACTCCTGCCGTCCGGTCCGCCGCCCTAGGGTGGGCTAGGGCTGCCACCGATGGCGCCCAAAGAGGTGAGGGCGAGCTTCGCCTCGTCACACCTCACCTCACTTGTAGCCAGCGGTCTGAGCGCCCCCTGATTCGCAAACTCGGACCTGTCCGGTGAAACGTCAGACGTCCTTCTTCTCCCCCACCTCCAACAGGGCCTGCGCGGCCGCCAGCCGCGCTCCTGGCACCCTGAAGGGGGAGCAAGAGACGTAGTCGAGTCCGAGCCTCTCGCAGACAGCAATCGATTGGGCGTCCCCTCCGTGCTCGCCACAGATGCCAACCTCGAGGTTCGGCCGTGCCTCACGCCCCTCTTTCACCGCGAAGCTCATGAGTCGAGCCACCCCCGATGGATCGAGGTGCTCAAAGGGATTGGATGGGAGAATTCCGTCATCGACGTACCGGCGCAGGAATTTGCCCTCCGCGTCGTCCCTGGAGACGCCGTAGGTCATCTGGGTCAGGTCATTGGTTCCGAAGGAGAAGAACTGCGCGTGATGCGCCACCTCTCCGGCGGTGAGTGCCGCGCGGGGTACCTCGATCATCGTCCCAATTTTCACGTCGAAGCGTATTCCTTCCTCCTTGGCGACCTGCTTCAACGTCGCCTCGATCGTCGCGCGCGAGCGGCGCAGCTCCTCGGCAGCCCCTACCAGGGGGACCATGATCTCGGGAATCGCCCGGACCCGCTTGCGGCGCAGCTCGGACGCGGCTTCCGCAATCGCTCGGACCTGCATCTCTATGATCTCGGGAAACAGCAGGCCCAGCCTGCAGCCACGAAGCCCCAGCATGGGGTTCTGCTCGCGGAGCTCCTCCACTGCATGAAGCATGCGCTCGGCCCTCTCCAGCTTCTTCCCCCCCTTCTTGGCATCTCGCAGCTTGGTGACGGTCACCAGCAGCTCGTCGTGGCTGGGAAGGAACTCGTGCAGCGGTGGGTCGATCAGGCGGATGATGACCGGCAACCCCTGCATCGCCTCGAGGATGCCGAGAAAGTCAGCACGCTGGAATGGCAGCAGTTCGGCGAGAGCCGCCTCGCGCTCGCCCTTCTCTTGGGCCAAAATCATCCGCTGCACATGGGGCAACCGATCTTGCTGCATGAACATGTGCTCGGTACGACAAAGGCCGATCCCCTGGGCACCGAATTGGCGCGCCCGGAGCGCGTCCTCCGGGGTGTCCGCGTTGGCATAGATCTTTAGACGGCGCACCCGATCGGCGGTTTGCAGGAGTTTCTCCAGATCCCCGGAAACCCCCGCTTCCACGGTGGGCACCGGCCCCTCAATCACCCGTCCGGTGGTGCCGTCGATGGTGAAGACATCGCCCTCCTTGACGACTACCCCGCCAGCCTCAAATCTGCGCCTGGCCAGATCCACATGTAGGGATTCTGTGCCGGCGACGCAGGGCTTGCCCATCCCCCTGGCGACCACGGCGGCATGCGAAGTCCGGCCCCCCCTGGAAGTCAGGACCCCTTCGGCCGCGATCATCCCGTGCACATCGTCGGGATTGGTCTCGATGCGCACCAGGATCACCTTCTTGCCTTCCTTGGCCATCGCCGCAGCTCTGTCTGCATCGAAAACAGCCGCACCGGTAGCCGCGCCGGGAGACGCAGCCAGCCCGGTCGCCAGCACCTTCACCTCGGCACCGGGGTCGATAGCCCGATGAAGAAGATGGTCCACCTGTTCTGGCTCGACTCGCCGTAAAGCCTCATCTCTGGTGATCAGCTTCTCCGCCATCATGTCCACCGCGATCTTGACGGCGGCAGCCGCAGTTCTCTTGGCCGTCCTGGTCTGCAGCATGTACAGCCGTCCCTGCTCGATCGTGAACTCCATGTCCTGGACGTCACGGTAGTGCAGCTCCAGCCGCTCGGCGATCTCCGAAAACCTCTGATAGACCTCCGGCAGCGCCTGCTCCAGGGTGGCGATGGGTTGGGGCGTTCTAATTCCCGCCACCACATCCTCGCCTTGGGCATTGAGCAGGTACTCCCCGAAGATTCGACGCTCCCCAGTGGCCGGGTCGCGGGTGAAGGCAACCCCTGTACCGGAGTCGTTGCCCATATTCCCAAAGACCATCGCTTGCACGTTGACCGCGGTCCCAAGGGTATGGGGGATGTGGTTGAAGTCGCGATAGGCGATTGCCCGCTTGCCGTTCCAGGAGTCGAAGACCGCGGCGATTGCGCGGGTCAGCTGGTCCCAGGGGTCCTCGGGAAATGGGAGGCCGGTTTGCTGTTGGACTGTGTCGCGAAACTTGTCCGCCAGCTTCTCCAGGGTATTCGAACTGAGATCTGAGTCAGCCTTGATTCCGCCCGCACCCTTGACCAACTCCATCTCGGCGTCGAACAACTCCGGCTCCAGACCGAGCACGATCCGTCCGTACATTTGAATGAAGCGCCGGTAGGCGTCCATCGCGAAGCGGCGATCACCGGTCTTTCGGGCGAGCCCCTCAAGCGTCACTCGGTTGAGGCCGAGGTTGAGAACGGTGTCCATCATTCCCGGCATGGAGAAAGCGGCTCCAGACCGCACCGACACCAGAAGAGGGTTTTCCTGATCCCCGAGACGCTTGCCGCTACGGGTCTCGAGCGCCTCCAAGTGCCTCCGTACCGACTCCAGCAAACCTTCGGGAAACCGACCTCCGGATTCTAGGTAAGCCAGACAGGCTTCGGTGGTGATGGTGAAACCTGGTGGGACCGGCAGACCTGCCCTGGTCATCTCTGCTACCCCGGCACCCTTGCCCCCTAGAAGGGAGCGCATCTCCGCCCCCCCTTCCTGGAAGTCGTAGATGAACTTCTGAGCCGCCGCCTTGCGCGGAGTGGGACGGGTCTTGACCGCGGTCTTTGCCATCGGTGGATGCCTCCTTCCCTAGCTTCTGTACTTTGGAGTTTACGAGCATGCCCCGAGTTCCGACCGGGGGCAATTAAGATCGATCTGAGATGGGAGACCGCGGGGCCCCCCAAGGTACCCGCGCCTCGACGGTTGGACCGGATCCAGTAGGGGAAGCATCCGACAAATGGCGATGCACATGGGCCGTGGCGGCTCGGGGCGGCTGATGGATGGTTACCAGAAGCCGGAGGTGAAGACCCCCATTAGCCGCAGCACCCTGATCCGGGTCGTCAAGCTCTTCCGACCCTATCGCAAGAAGGTGGTCGGAGTGCTCGCGATCCTGGTCGTGGTTGCCGCCCTCGGCATCGTCAACCCGGTCATGCTCAAGCTCATCATCGACCAGGGGATTCTGGAGCACAAGACCAGGATGCTCCTCATCTTCGTCGGGATCATGGTGATAACCCCGGTCATCAGCACCGGTCTGGGCGTCTGGCAGACCTACCTCAACGCGGTGGTCGGCCAGCGCATGATGCAGGATCTCCGGGTCGCGCTCTATTCCCACCTTCAGAGCCTGCCGCTCCGCTTCTTCACCGGTACCAGAACCGGTGAGATCCAGTCGCGGCTGACCAACGATGTCGGGGGGGTGGACTCGGTGATCACCAACACCGCCACCAGCATCGTTTCCAACCTGACCAGAACGGCGGCGACGCTGACCGGTATGGCAGTCCTCAGCTGGCAGCTGACGCTGATCTCGATTGTGATGATGCCGGTGTTCCTTCTGGTGACGACCCGGGTTGGTGAGGTCCGTCGCAAGGTGAGCGCCGACACCCAAGCAACCCTGGCCGACCTCTCCGCAATCGCCGAGGAGACCCTCTCGGTGAGCGGTGTCCTCCTGAGCAAGGTCTTCGGGCGCGAGAAGGTGACCCACAAGCGCTACGTTGACGAGACCGGACGGCTCACCAATCTCATGATTCGACAGCAGATGGTGGGGCGTTGGTTCTTCGGCTTCATTTCCACCTTCTTCTCGATACTGCCCGCCGCCGTCTACCTCGTCGCTGCCCTGGTTCTTCATGCCGGAAGGAGTGGAGGTGTTTCCGTGGGAACGCTGGTGGCATTCACGACATTCCAGTCGCAGCTGTTCTTCCCCATCGGACAGCTGCTCAACGTCCAGGTCGAACTGCAGGGGGCGCTGGCTTTGTTCGACCGAATATTCCAGTACCTGGATGAGAAGGTTGAGATCCAGGATCGCCCGGGAGCCGTGTCCGTTCCCGCCCAGCGGATTCGAGGAGAAGTCGCCTTCCGAGATGTGACCTTCCGCTACGAACCAAATACCCCTACGCCCGCGGTGGATCGGGTCAGCTTCAAGGCGGACCCGGGCCAGCTGGTCGCCCTGGTTGGCCATAGCGGAGCTGGCAAGAGCACGCTCACCTATCTGGCCGCCCGTCTGTACGACGTCGACGAGGGGCGCGTCACTCTCGACGGGCGTGACCTTCGGGACCTAACCCAAGAGACCATTCGCGACTCCATAGCGGTGGTGACCCAGGAGACGTTTCTCTTTCATGGCACCCTCCGGGAGAACCTCCTCGTTGGCAAGGCAGGCGCCAGCGACGAGGAGTTGCAGGCGGCCGCTCGGGCGGCCTCAATCCACGACCGCATCATGGAGCTGCCTGACGGCTACGACACCCTGAGCGGGGAACGGGGCTATCGGCTGAGCGGCGGTGAGAAACAACGGGTAGCGCTGGCTCGAGCGATCCTGAAGGACCCCAAGGTCCTGATCCTGGATGAGGCCACCAGCGCCTTGGACACTCACAGTGAGCGGGAGGTCCAAACGGCACTGGAGGGGCTGATGCGCGGCCGTACCACGATCGCGATTGCGCACCGCCTCTCCACCATCCTGGCGGCCGACCAGATCTTGATGATGGACCACGGTCGGATCATCGAGCGCGGCAGCCACGCCGAACTGCTGGCCCAAGAGGGAGCCTATGCCAAACTTTACTTTGATCAGTTCGCCGGCGAGAGGGTGGCCGCGGCCGGGTGATGTCGATGCTGGCTCGGTCGAAGTGAACATAAGATGCTCATCGCAAGCTGGAACGTAAACTCCTTGACCGCCCGCCTTCCGCGGGTCCTGGCTTGGTTGGAGAGTTCACGGCCAGATGTCCTACTGGTTCAAGAGACCAAGTGCGCGAACGCTGCCTTTCCGGCTGAGGCGTTGGCGGGCATCGGTTACCAGTCAGCCCACCACGGCGATGGCAGGTGGAACGGCGTGGCCATCATCTCCAGAGTCGGAATCGCAGAGGTGGTCCGCGGTCTGAACATCCCAGCACCCACCGGACTCCCCGAGCCACGTTTCCTCTCTGCCGACTGCGGTGGGATGCGGGTAGCCTCCGTGTACGTCCCCAACGGACGCGAGATCGGGCACCTGTACTTCTCCTACAAGCTCGCCTGGCTTCAAGAGCTTGGCGAGGTCGTCGCCCGAGACCTCACCAAGGGAGAGCTGGTGGTCGGCGGAGACTTCAACGTGGCACCCACCGACCAAGACGTCTTCGACCCCCAAGCGTTCACAGGCGCCACTCATGTGACCGTGGAGGAGAGAGAGGCGTTGCAGACGGTGATTGCCAAGGGGCTGGTGGATCTGGCGACCATCGGCCAGAATCCCGGCTTCACCTTCTGGGACTACCGTCAGGGCTTCTTCCGCCGGGGCCTTGGAATGCGCATCGACCTGCTTCTGGCCAGCCCAGTTACCGCATCTCGCGTCACCAAACTCTGGGTGGACCGTCAGGAACGGGCCGGTGAACGTCCCAGCGATCACGCTCCCCTGGTCGCCGAACTGGAGTAGCCGAGAGCTGCGGGGAGATTGCGTAGTCAGGAGCGAACAACCCAGCCTCCAGCGACCAGGAGCTCAGCGTTGAGGATCGCAGCTCCGGCGGCCCCACGCACCATGTTGTTCACCAGTGCGGTGAACTTCCAATCCAACACAGAGCAGGGCCTCACCTGCCCCACGACCACGGTCATCCCCCCTCCCAGGTCTCGGTCCAGCCGCGGCTGAGGTCGGAGGTCATCCTCGGTCAGCACGAGCGGACGGGCCGGGGCTGACGGCAGTGCACTGACCGATGGCTCAGCCCGAAACCCCCGAAAGGCGGCCGACAGCTCCTCCGCGGTGGCCTTGGTTCGGAGGCGCACCGAGATCGACTCGGTATGCCCATCCAGGACCGGAACCCGGTTGCAATGGGCGCTGATTGCAAGCGCTGCCGGACGGAACTGCTCCCCGTCAAAGTCACCGAGGATCTTCTTCGGCTCCACCTCGAGCTTCTCCTCCTCGCCACTGATGTGGGGGATCACGTTATCGTGGATTGCGGCTGCTGAGATCCCATCCAGCCCGGCGCCTGAGATCGCCTGCATCGTGGTTACCTGAAGCGCCTCCAGACCAAACCAGTCCTGCAGGGGCTTGAGCGCCAACACCAGCCCGATCGTCGAGCAGTTGGGGTTGGTCAGAAGCAGTCCCCCGGCCAGACCTCGGTTACGGCGCTGCACCGGGATGGCGTCGAGGTGACCGGGATTGACCTCAGGGATGACCAGCGGGACATCCTGGTCCATCCGGTGGTTGCTAGAATTGCTGACCACCGGGAAGCCCTTGTTGGCCAATCTCTCCTCGGCCGTCTCGGCCGCCGCTGGATCTAGAGCGGAGATGAGCAGGTCGCACTTGAGTTCCGATTCCAGATCCTTGACAATGAGCTCGCGGGCCGGCGGCGGGATCTCATCAGGCATCCGCCATCGTGCGGCTTCGGCATAGGTACGACCGGCGGACCTATCCGACGCGACAACCTCAGTTAGATCGAACCAGGGGTGATCGGCCAGCAGGCTGACCAGGTACTGCCCTACCGCCCCGGTAGCGCCTAGGACCCCGACTCGATATCTCAACATCCTAGGGATGAGTGTCCCAGGTAAGGGGGTCCCGGGGTCGACCAGGTGGCGCGGCTCGTGCCCTTCACGGTAGAGTGTGGCAATGCTGACTTTGGGGTTCGGCCCACACGGCTCGCAACTGGTGAGACCAGACGGTGAGCTTCGGACGGTCACAATGACCGCGGTCAGCGGTGTGGAAGGTCGGCGAATGCGCCGGCGTGGCACGGGGGACACGCGAACCAAGCCCTAGCGCCGCGGCGCTGGTGCTCCCCCGGTAACCCCTCAGGTGTCGACTCACGCACCTAGGGATCACGCCCGACGCCTTTTTCTTCCATTCCTTAAGGAGCACCCAACTCAATGTCCGAGCTGTTTCAGCTGAAGTGTCCTAGTTGCTGCCGACCCTACGGCAATGCGCCGATCACCTTCTGCGACGACTGCTTCAGCCCACTCGAGGTCGCCTACGACCTCAAAACCGTTCGCGGCCTGCTGACGCGCGACAAGATCGAGAGTCGGCCGGCCAACATATGGAGGTACTCAGAGATGCTGCCGGTGGCGCCCGAGCATCGATCCGGGGTCCCGGTTGGTTTCACTCCCCTGGTTCACGCCCCGGAGCTGGGCTCCGAATGGAGGGCGCCAGACCTGTACCTCAAGAATGACTCCGTCTGCTTCCCCACCCTGTCGTTCAAAGACCGAGTGGTGGCGGTTGCGCTGTCGCAGGCCCGGGCTTTCGGTTTCAAGGTCGTCGGATGTGCGTCAACCGGCAACTTGGCCAACGCGGTAGCCGCGCAGGCAGCCCGGATGGGACTCGAGGCCTGGATACTGGTCCCTGCCAACCTGGAGCCGGCAAAATTGCTGGCGACTGCGGTGTATGGCGCAAATCTGGTCCGGGTCGACGGTACCTACGACGAGGTGAACCGGCTCTGCGTGGAGATCGCCGAAGCCCACAGTTGGGGATTTGTGAACATCAACCTCCGAGCCTACTACGCCGAAGGTTCGAAGACGGTCGCGTACGAGATCGCTGAGCAGTTGGGGTGGCGCCTACCGGACAACATCGTGGTTCCGATGGCCGGGGGCGCTCAGATCTGCAGGATCGCAAAGGGCTTCCGAGAGCTGGTCCAGCTTGGTTTGGTGGAGGATCACCCGGTGCGCCTGTTCGGCGCCCAGCCCTCTGGCTGTGCGCCCATCGCCAACGCCCAGAGGAGAGGGTCGCTCGACATAGTTCCGGAGCGGCCAAACACCATCTGTCACTCGCTTGCGATTGGAGATCCTGCCGATGGTCACCGGGCACTCCAAGTGATCAGGGACAGCGGTGGTGCCGCGGAGTCCGCCAGCGACGAGGAGATCGTGGCCGGGATCCGTCTCCTGGCCGAAAGAGAAGGGGTGTTCGGGGAAACCGCAGCCGGGGTGACGGTCGCCAGCGCCGGCAAGTTGTTCGCCCAGGGGAGAATCCCGGCCGACCAGACCACGGTGCTCTGCATCACCGGCAATGGCCTCAAGACCTCCGATGCCATCGGTCATCTCTACCCGTCGACGGCGGCGGTTGCTCCCCGTCTTGGCGCCTTCGAACAGCTTTTGAACGTGCCGGCTGGGGTGGCATAGGTGACTGGCCGGGCCCCGCTCGGTGGGGCAACCAGCGCGGCTCGAGAACTCTGATGGCTCCGTCCCCATCTGCGCCCCTGCTCAACTCCCACGGCCGGATCAGCCCGGGGACCCACCTGGGCAAGGTCCGGTCGTCAAGGGAGCAGACGGTGAGCCTAGGTCGAGCCTCTGGCCCTTGGGAATGTGCGATGGCCCCACCTTCCAAGGACAGCAAGTGACGGGCGCGGCGACCCGGATCATGAAATTCGGCGGAACGTCGCTGGGAAGTGCCGCGCGCATTTTCGGGGCCTGCCAGATCATTGTCAGGGGGAAACAGGATGGGCCGGTGGTGGTCGTGGTATCGGCCATGGGCGAGACCACCGATGTGCTGGTGAGGGCGGCCCACGCCGCAACTCATGGTGGGGGCGTAGGATGGCCATCGCTGGCGGCCAGTCTGGAGAGTGAGCACCTCCTGTGCGGCCGGAGCCTGACATCTGGTCAAGAGGCCGAGCAGCTTCGGTTGACCCTGCTCAAGCACGGGAAAACGCTCCGAGACTTTTGCGAGGGTATCTCGCTTAGAGGAATGGTCTCAGCCCAGGAGCTCGACGCGATCTCCAGCCTCGGCGAGCTGATGGCTGCCGACCTGGTGGCGGCCGCATTGAGGGCCCAGGGGTTGGCGGCCGAGCCCGTGGACGCCGCCAGGTTGATCGTCACAGACGACCATTTCGGACAAGCGGCACCATTGCTCGCTCAGAGTCAGGAAGAGATCCGATCAACGCTGAGACCGATGCTGGCCGATGGGATCATCCCCGTCGTCACCGGGTTTCGGTCGCGGACCGTGGAGGGACAGTGCACCACCCTGGGGAGGGGGGGCTCCGACTACACGGCTACGATCCTGGGCTCCCTGCTGCCTGCCGACGAGATCTGGATCTGGACCGACGTGGATGGAGTGATGACGGCTGACCCACGCCTTGTACCCCATGCCCACCTCATTCCGGAGCTCTCCTATCGTGAAGCGCTGGAGCTGGCATTCTTCGGCGCCAAGGTGCTTCACCCCAACTCGATGGAGCTTCCCCATCGCTATGGCGTCCCAGTTCGCATACGAAACACTATGGCTCCCGACGGCGAGGGCACCACCATCGCGCCAGGAGTGCGCAACGCTCCCGGAGTAAGGGCCATCGCCCACACCTCAGACGCCCGTCTGTTCACCGTCGGCGGATCCGACGGAGTGTCCTTTACCAGGGTGGCGACCTCGGTGCTGGGGGTACTCGATGACGAGCGCGTGCCAACCCTGATGGTCACCCAATCGTCGGCGGACAATGTCTTCTGCTTTGCGGTGGACGGCCAGCATGGTCAGCGCATGGGAGACCATCTGGAACGGATTCGCGCCGTGGATTTAAACGCGAGTGGTCTGGGGTCCATCGAGGAGACCCCTCAAGTTGGGATAGTCGTCGTGGTTGGCGAGGCGATGCGAGGCACGCCGGGAATTGCAGCCCGTCTCTTCGGCGCTCTCGCCGAGCGGCAAATTAACGTCGTTGCGATCTCCCAGGGTTCCTCAGAACTCAGCGTCTCCGCCGCCGTGGGGGCTGCTGACATCAAAGAGGCCGTGATGGCCATCCACCAGGAATTCGCCCTCTGACCGTCCGGAGGCAGAGCGGTTGCGGGGTCCTCCTCCGCTAGCGTGGGGGAGGCGCCGGATCGGGTCACCCCTTCGGTCGTCCGCCAGGAGCGGCGCCCCTTGGAGACCGAATACCCGCGGTGCGATCCAATCATCTTCGGCCGGGGCCTGCCCGACCGGTTCCGCGAACAGATCCCCGGCGGCCAGCAGCAGCGCCGCACCCCCGCAACATCCCGCGAATGGCCGCTCGTCGCCCACCCTCCCAGGCGGCGGTGCGCGCTGGCCGGCGGGCACCACCACAATCTACCTGACCAGGGACAGACCTACTTACAGTGCTCCCCTTTCCGGAGGCTCCCCTCCAAATCTTGACAGGGGCGGGTGCAGGGTGAATCAGGTCGGAGGGGATGATGGAGCTGAGTCAGTCGGGGGCCGAGCCCGGAGCTGGACAGGGCGTCGCGGCCTGGCTTGCTGAGCCCTCCTCCGCTGGCAGGTGGTCAGTGGACCCTTCAGGGACCATCGCGACCTTCCAGGTCAAGCACCTCTGGGGAGCGCTGACGGTGAGAGGAGCGCTGTCCGGGGCCGCTGGCGAGGTCACGATCGATCCGAGTGGAGGGGTTACCGGGCAGCTGACCCTGCAGTCGGCCTCAGTGAATACCGAAGACGCCAAGCGCGATGCCCACCTTAGGTCCGCGGATTTCTTTGGTGTTGCAGACCACCCTGGGGTTAAGCTGATCCTGAAGTCCGCTAGACCCAAGGGGAACGGGAGTCTCGCTTGCACGGCGCTGATCACCGCCGGAGCTGGGAGCACTGGGGTCGACTTCACCGCGGTGATCGAGGAAATCGGTACCGGGCGCATCGCGCTGACGGCAGAGATCTCTTTGGACCGGACTGAACGCTGCATGACATGGAGCCCGATGGGAATGGCCTCGCGCACTGTCGTGGCCACAGTCAGGGCTCGATTCAACCGTTCGTGAGCGTTAGGGGTGGCGCCCCGGATTTCGTACCCGCCCCGACTATGGGCTTCATCCAGTCGAGCCCCATTGGTGGGCCAGATGAGCGGCCGGACCGACTGATTCTGCCTGCCCTCGGAGGACCACCATGGAAACTGATCCCCAACTTTGGATTTCGGCACTTCACGACTCGCAACAGCAACTTCTGAAGACCACCGAGAGCCTTGGTGGTGCCGAGCTACACCAGCAGTCCTACGCCACAGAGTGGTCCATCGCCGACGTGCTTTCCCATCTGGGATCTCAGGCGGAGATCTTCCATCTGTTCTTGAATGCTGGACTGAGCGGTGAGCCCGCTCCCGGTCGGGATGACTTCCTGCCCATCTTGGAGAGCTGGAATTCCCGGGCTCCAGAGGCGCAGGCAGCTGACTCCCTCAGAGTTAACAGGAGTTCCTTCAGCGATTGGACCGGACCGACACGGCGGACCAGAGGAGGGTCCAGCTGAGCCTCTTCGAGAGGAATCTCGATTGGTCCGGCCTGGCCCAGATGCGGCTCAGCGAGCACGCGATTCAAACATGGGACATTGGGGTTGCGTTGGGCGCCCAAGCGCGAGTTGGATCCAGCACCGTCGACCTCCTTGTTGACACCCTGCCCGAGCTAGCGGCCAGGACAGGAAAAGCTGGGCCAGAGCGGCTGCGGATCGGTCTCGCCACTACCCGATTCCGAGCGGCACTTCAGCCTCGCGGTCGGCGATAATGTGGTTCTCCAAGCTCGGGATAGAGCCATCGAACCGGTTGATCTGACCCTCCCCGCCGAAGCGCTGGTCAGGCTGGTCTATGGCCGACTGGATGGGAGACCCAGCCCTCCGATGGGCCCGAACAGTTTCGACCTCAATGCCTTGAGGGGCCTTTTCCCCGGGTTCTGATCAAGACCTCGATGGAGACGCTCTGGCAATGACGGAAGCCCAAACTCAGCTGCGCAGATACGACGCCCCGTTGACATCCAGAATGGCTCCGCTGGTGAAGGTGGCCTCCGGGGAGGCCAGGAACACGATGGCTGCGGCAACCTCTTCGGGCTCCGCGATCCGGTGAAATGGGCTCTGATCCAGAATGGCCGAGCCCCGCGGACGCTTCAGCTCCTCTTTTGACATGTCCGTCGCCACCCATCCCGGAGCCACCGTGGCGACGGTGATGCCATGACCGCCGAGGGCAAGCGCCAGCGACTGGCCGAAGGCGTTGAGCCCCGCTTTGCTGGCTCCGTAACCGGGCTGACCCGGCTCGCCACGAAAGGCCCCCCGCGAGGAGACGTTCACTATCCGGCCTCCAGTACCCATCATCTGGCGCGCCACGAAATAGCTGACGTACGCGGCCCCCGCCAGATTGACCGCGATTGTCCGATCAAAGGCGGCCCGCCACTCTTCGAAGTCCATCTGGGTCAGGTCGTGCAGGATGCTGGTGCCGGCGTTGTTGACCAACACGTCGACTCTACCCAACCCCACCACGGCGGACCTCACCAACTCCCTGGCCACCTCCGGATCCGCCAGATCCCCCTCGACGGTCAGGTGCCCGCTCCCCGGCAGATCCGCCACGAGCTGGGCCGCAAGCTCTGCCGAGTTGCGATGGTGGACCGCGACCCGATCTCCCAGCCTGGCAAATGCCATAGCTGTTGCCCGACCAATCCCCCGGGAGGCGCCGGTCACAAGGACTCCGCGGTCGCTCACGACGAGCGACCTCCAAGGTGACGGTCTTTGCCCATCTTCGCGACAGCCCCAGGTTGTACCGGAGTCCCCGTCATGATCACTCCAGTCTCTCCGCGCAGACGCCTGCAATCTGATCCAGGGGAATTCTCACCTGCTCCATGGTGTCCCGGTCTCGGAGGGTTGCCGAGTGGTCTTCCAGCGTGTCGAAATCGATGGTGACCGCAAGCGGCGTACCGATCTCGTCCTGGCGCCGATAGCGCTTCCCGATCGATTGGGTGTCGTCGTAATCGGTAGCAAAGCGGGTCCTGAGATCCCCCTCCAGACGACGAGCGACCTCGGTCAACTCCGACTTCTTGGAGAGCGGCAGGACCGCCACCTGGAAGGGCGCGACCCGGGGGTTCAGGTGCAGCACCACCCGAGTCTCCCCTCGCACCTCCTCCTCAGCGTAGGCGTCCAACAGGAGTGCGAGGAAGGTGCGGTCAACCCCCAATGCCGGCTCGACCACATACGGCAGAAAGCGGGTCCCGCTGGCGGGATCGGTGTACTGGAGGTCCTTGCCACTGGCCTGCTGATGGCGGGTCAGATCAAAATCGCCTCGCCTCGCTATCCCCTCCAGCTCCCCCCAACCCCAGGGAAAAAGGTACTCGATGTCCGAGGATGCCAAGGCGTAATGCGCCTTCTCGTCGTCTCCATGAGGGCGCAGCCGCAGGTGCTCCGGCTTGAGTCCCAACCTCTGGTGCCAGGACAGTCGCTGCTCACACCAGTACTCGAACCACCTGGCGTCTTCTCCGGGGGCCGTGAACCACTCCATCTCCATCATTTCCAACTCCCGGAGCCGGAAGATAAAGTTCCCGGTCGAAATTTCGTTGCGAAAGCTGCGCCCGATCTGAGCGATTCCAAAGGGGATGCGCTGCCGTGAGCTGCCCAGGATGTTCTTGAAGTTCACAAACATTCCCTGCGCTGTCTCAGGACGCAGATAGACCACCGAGCCCTCGTCGTCCACTGGCCCGATGAAGGTTTTGAACATGAGGTTGAACTGCCGGGGCGCGCTCAGCGCACCGCCGCAGTTCGGACACCGGTCCCCTTCCAGCAGGTCAGAACGCCACCTTTGGTGACACTCCCCCAGGCAGTCGACCAGCGGGTCACTGAAGTTTGTCAGGTGGCCGGAAGCCTGCCACACCATCGGGTTCATGAGGATGGACGCCTCAACTCCCTCGACATCGTCGCGAAGGTCCACCATCTCCCGCCACCAGAGGTCACGGATCCTCCGCCGCAGTCGGACGCCCAGAGGACCGAAGTCGTAGACCGCGTTGATACCACCATAGATCTCGCTGCTCTGGAACACGAAGCCACGGCGCTTGCATAGCGAAACCAAAGTTTCCAGCCGGTTGGAGACCAGCTCAGCCATCGAGACCTCCAGCAGCTCCCAGCCTGGGAGCCGGATGAACCTGAACTCAGGCGGACTTGGTCATTCTATCGGCGGGGACGGAGTGCCCCCTCCAGCGACGATCTCCCCTGCCGAAGTGAGGACATGGGCCGCCCCGGCGCCACGAACACTCCAAGCAGATCCATCCCAGCAAAGACCGGTCCGCTCATCTAGCGCCAGCACCTCATATTCGTCCACAAGCTCCAGAGCCCGCTGTCTCCATTCCGCTCCCGCCTGGTTCCAGTGCGGAACCACCAAACCGTGCGGAACAATCCCCAAGCCGCTGTCTACGGCGAATCTCTGGCTCGGCAGCAGACAGGCCTCTGCGAGAACCATGGCTCCGGCGCTTGAGCCGATTAGAGGTACGCCCGCCCGATACCGATCTGCAAGCAGCGCTCCCGCAGGTGACCCCACCAGCACCCGTCGTGCCGCGCCTGGGTCGCCCCCACAAAGGAAGATCGCAGCAGCGCGGCCAAGGACCGTGAGCCACCGGGGATCCTCGGCATCCTGGTCCGTCTGGATCTCGCAGGCCTCCACCGCGCAGCCGAGGGAGTCGAAGTACCCCTCGGCCCGTCCAAGAGCGCGACCCGGGCCATCCTGTGCCGCCGTGGTCAGCACGGTGACGACCTCATGCTCCGCCCTGGAGCTCCACCAGATGTCGATTTGCTCGCAACCGGGGGTCCATTCGCCGCCGCCGACCAAGACCAAGGTCCGCTTTGTGATACCCGACTCCTGCAACCCTCACCCCCTGCGCCCTGCTTGCTCAGATGTCGCCGACGGCCCCGAGGCTCATCGGTCAGCCACTTGAGCAACGCTACTTTGAGGCACCCGGGCCAGGCACTGGTAGCATCGATTGATGCTCCGACTCTACGACACTCTGACTCGCGAGCTCCGAGAGATACAGCCTCTGACCCAGGGACGGCTAACCATGTACAGCTGCGGCCCCACCGTGTATCGCTCCGTGCACATCGGCAACCTGAGAACGTATTTGATGGCTGACTGGATAAAGCGCGCCGCGCGAGCCCAGGGCTGGGAGGTGTTCCACGTCAAGAACATCACCGACGTGGGGCACATGCGCCAAGAGATGGCAGAGCGCGGCGGCGACAAGGTCATCGCGGCTGCCCTGGCGGCCGGGCGCACCCCCAGGGAGATAGCCCAAGAGTTCGAAGACGAATTCCACCGAGCTGAGATGGCTATGGGCATCGAGCCCGCAGACGTCTTCCCTCGAGCCACAGACCACATCCCGCAGATGCTGACCCTCATCGATAGGCTGCTGCGACGGGGGCTCGCCTATCGGGTCGAGGGTACTGTCTATTTCGACAGTGCAGCCTACTCCGACTACGGCCAGCTGTCGGGCAACACCATGGGACAACTCCAGATGGGGGTCGAAGCTGAGGCTGATCCGGCAAAGCACGAACCAGCCGACTTCACCCTGTGGCGTGAGGCTGATGCCGGTCGCCAGCTGATGGTCTGGGACAGCCCTTACGGGATGGGCTTTCCTGGCTGGCACATCGAATGCTCGGCGATGTCGATGGCCTATCTCGGGGAGCGGATCGACATCCACACTGGGGGAGTTGACAACATATTCCCCCACCACGAGGATGAGCTGGCCCAGAGCCAGGGAGCGACGGGGCAGCCCTTCGTGCAGCAGTGGGTTCACGGACAGCACCTCTTGGCCGACGGAATCAAGATGGCCAAGTCCTCTGGCAATGTCTACACGGTGGACGACTTGGTCCAGCGAGGTTTCGATCCCCTGTCCTTCCGCTTCCTCTGCGCTACGGTGCGCTACCGAACTCGGCTGAACTTCACCCTGTCGTCGTTGGAGGCGGCTGAACGGGGTCTGCAGCGCCTGCGCCGTCTGGGGTGCATCTCCACGGCAGGTGCTGACCACGAGGTGGCTCAACAGCTGCGGGCTCGGATCCAGTCCTCCCTGGAAGACAATCTCAACCTTCCTCGGGCACTGGCCGACCTGTTCCAATTTGCCAGGGACGGTCGAGTGGGCGCAGCCACCAAGGCTCTGGGGTTAAGGGAGGCGGACCAGTTGCTGGGCCTGGGCCTTGACCGGCCGCCGTCCCAGCCCGCCCTTGAGGGGCCCTGGGTGAGTTCGGCTCAGTCACGGGAGCGCTGCCGTGATGCCAGGGCGTTCACCGAGGCTGACCGCGAACGAAAGGTCCTGCTCACGGCTGGGGTCGTTCCCGAGGACAGCGCCGACCGAACCACCTACCGCCGAGCAACAGCTTCGGATCTGCGAAGCGGGCTGGTCTCATCGCCTCTCCAGATCGCCGACCAGAGAGGGCAGCCCGATCACTTCGACATCTCGGTCAGCATCGTCACCGCCGGTTATCCAGATGACCTGCGACGGTGCTTACACTCGGTGAAGAGCCACCTTGCGGGACACCGGGTTGAAGTTCTGGTCGTCGACAACGACGCTGGCCCGGCCTGCGCGGCGGTACTCGCCGAGACCGGTCTTTCCAGCCTCAACCTTCGGGCATTTCGGGCGGACCACCGCCTCGGAGAGGCAGCGGCACGCAACATCACCATCAGAGCAGCCCGCGGTGAGGCGCTGCTCATTCTCGACACCGGGGTGGAGCTGGTTGGGGACTGCTTCTCCCCTATTCTCGAGGCCCTCGCCAACCCCGCGGTCGGAGCTGTGGGCAGGTGGGGAGCCCGCAGCTCTGACATGCGCGACTTCTTCGACTCTGAGGAGCTGGAGGTCGACGCGATAGATGGGTACTGCTTGGCGCTGACTCGCCAGCGTTTCACCGAGCTCGGCCTGCTGGACGAGCGCTTCCGCTTCTATCGAATGCTGGACTTCAATCTCTGTTTCACGCTGCGCTCGGCCGGCCTCACACAGCTCCGGCTGCCTGAGCTGCCAATCGTCATGCACGAACACAGAGGTTGGGAGGATACCGACCCCGACGAGCGCGAGCGCCTCAGCAAACTCAATTTTCGACGCTTCTACGAGAGGTGGCACCACCGTCCCGATTTGCTGCGTGCGGGGCACCCGGAATCGTCATCCCACCGCTGACCCGGATCGGTGAGTACGGGGCAGGAGGGGCGGTCCGAGGGGGTCTACAGGTATAGAGAAAGTGCCTTACCAGTCCGACCCTGCGGCGCTGGCTGATTGCGGAGCCAGCCCGAGAGGTCCACAACTCCCGGCAACTGCACCTGCGCTTGCCGCGGGGCCGGTGGTGGGCCGACACCGTCACCGCCACCTATGCCCGGCTACCCCTGCTCTCGGTCACCTGAGGATCCGCCCAGTCGCCAGTCGCTTCGCCCTTCCCAGCACCTGGAGCTGCCGCACGCCCTGATCCCTACCAGTGGCCCCTCTGGCCGCTCCTCAAACGCCCAACGGCCGGTCCGGCCTGCCCCAGCGACCTACAACAGGTCCCGCTCCACCCACCCAATGGCGTCCCCGAACGCCTCAGACTCCAGCCTGCCCGGCCCCCAGCGCCTTACTCACCGATCCAGGTATGAATCACACGTTGACCCGCCTCCGCGGACGGCTAGCCCATGGCTGCCGCCACGCCCAGTAGCTGGCGGAGCTGAATCAGCCCTCCGTCCCGGTCACTCCCCGGCTCCTCGCGCTGCTCGCGCCCTCCCCTTGGTCCACCTTTCCGTGTGTCATGAGCCTGCCTGCCGCACCTCCGGCAAGACGGGCCTGAGACTTCTGGCCACGATTCGGCGTGCACGGTGCCCAGTTCCAGACGCACATCCACCGCGTGCACCACCCGTCGAGCACCGGCGCGCTGACAAGAGCCATCGGTGAACTCTCATCAATCAGCCAGAGTCCAAGCTGTGATCGCCGAAGTACTGCCATCCGAGTAGGTGATGGTGCCAGTGCCGGACTTGTCGATCGTCGCCGTTGCCAGCGAACGGCCCGACCTCAACTGGGTGATAAGCATCGACAGGCTACGAGTAGTGTTGTTGACAACCGCGATCTTGAATTGCAGGCCGTGGGCCGCATCCGTGACCGTCCATGCGGTCGGCGTGGGCGGAAAGAGCACGAACTGGCCAGCGCTGCCGCTCGTGGCAAACGACGCGTAGGGCATCCCGCCTTGAACGACCAGCGACGTCCCGGCTGCGTTCGTCAGCGTGAGTGAGCCCAGCGGGCCGGTAACCACCGTGGAGTCGGTGCCGGAGAAGCCTACGGGTGCCGCCACGGTGGTCGTATCGATGGATAGAGTGAGCGCCGTCACGCTGCCTACTGCGAGTCCAATTGACCGAAAATCCTGCGCCAAACCATCTGAGCAGGCGAAGCTGACGCGCGCTGCACCAGAGGCAGGAATCGCGCAAATGAGCCCCAATTGAACTGGCAGGCTGGCGTCACCAACAGGCTTGAATACTCCCAGACCCGACAGATCAAACCGTTCCGCGCCGCTACTGTGGACTACGGCCGTCTCGCTCAGGTCAAGCGTTCCGATGGGTGTGCCGTCAAGACCATAATAGGTGGCCGTCTCTGAAGTGACTACTCGGAGAGCTCCGCCGGGAAGAGTCGTCATCTGTGGATGGGTCTGCGCCACCACAAACGGCTGTGAACACGCCGCGTCATAGAACACCATCTGGGTCGTGATCGTTGCCCCGGAGCGTACGCTTCCCCCTCCGGGGAGAGATGTGCAGGGCGCAACCCCGGTTTGCGTGCCTGAGAACGTTGCCCGAACGACAATTAGGAGCTGACTCCGGAGCACAGTGGAGGCTAGCGCAATTCCCAAACCCGTCTGAGCAAGCGCCCGTTCAGCGGCAAGGTTGTGGCTAGGTGCAGTCGGCGATGGCACTGCCCCGCCGCCGCCCCCGCCCCCGCCCCCGCCCCCGCAGGCGGCGACCGTCAACGATACACAAGCAGTCAGGGCAACGCCCATGCTTGTGATGATGGTCGTTGAGCCAAACAGCCGCATGTGAACCCTCCCCGTGGCTAGGTACCGACTTGCCCCGTGCACCCGCCCCACTCTGCGGGTTGGCGCATGATAGCACTGGCGGCGCGATGGCGCGAGTACCATCCCTGAGCCAGACCAAGCGACACTCGCCAGCCTGCACCTCGGTCCCGCTATGCAGAGTTTGCCGGGCCCTCTTTGGTCCAGGTCATCTCAGGACCACCTTCCCCGGCGCTGCTCGGCCCGTCACCAACGGGGTCGCGGGGCACCATTCCGAGCTCGCCGCCTGACACCCACGGTCCAGCGGTCAGACCTGGATCAGTGAGTATGGGGCAGGAGGGGCGGCCCGAGGGGGTCTACAGGTATAGAGAAAATGCCTTCGTAGCTGGGAGAATTGGGAGTAGATCAAACATCCCGATCCCCCAGTACGTAGGCACCTTTCTGGTGAATAAGGATACAGCGCGTCGCGCCCATGTCCAGGTCCGTGCCGATGGCCGCTCCCTGACCGGCGGGGCGGGGCTACTGCTCAGCGGCGAGCTGGTGCATCGCTTGGAGTTGGTGGGCCGGCTGGACTCGGCCGTCAATGCGGTGCGAGAGTTCAAGCAACGGCAGCGGGGACGGAGCGCGGGCGAGCTGCTGGTGAGCCTGGCCGAGATGATCCTGGTGGGTGGCAACCACCTGGCCCACCTGGAGATGCTACGTTAGGATGCGACCGGCAGCGAGTTGCGGGCGGTGGCCGCCCCCCCGCCTCCATCCACGGCCGGTCAACTCCTGCGCCGCCTGACCAGGCGGCAATGCCACGCGGCGGTGGCAGCTCTGGCCGAAGCTGGGAACCGGTTCGACGCGGTGCTGGGTTTGGCCGCAGGGAACCCGGTCGACCTGGAGCTGGATGCCACCAGGACCGAGGTGTATGGGGAGCAGAAGAAAGGTGCGGAGTTCAACTACGAGGGCAGGCGCGTGCTCTTGGCCGGCACTTACGGCTTGCCGGGTCAGGGACGGCCTCGGTATCGCTGCGTGCCGGAACTGCCAGCTGAGGCTGCCCACACCTTCATAGGGCCCCAGCCGCGCCAGATAACGGACAGCGGCGTCTGCCTCAACTGCGAGAGGTCGTTCCACATCCGCGAGGGACCAAGAACACCGAGGAACTGGGAGTTCCCCATCAAGGAGATCGCGGCCGCCCTGGTCGGCATGGGGCGCGGCCTCACCTACAAGGATGCGGCCGCCAGGGCGCGAACCCAAGCAGATCGGTTTCGCCAGGATCGCTACAGCAGCCACGGCCAACTCGTTGCCGACTGGGTGGAGATCTTCGCCCCCGTGGTTTTCGCCAAGCTAGGGCCCGCTGCTTGGCCGATCTCGGACTCGTTGGTGCTGGATCACCTACCGTTTCGCATCCCAGCCGTCAACGCCAGCGGCAAGGCAACCCCGGCTGGCATCGTCGCCGTCGACATCATGGCCGCCATGGGATACGAGAACCACCGTGCCCGAATCTGGCCGCTGGGCGCGTCGCCCACAGCGCTCCCTGAGGACTGGCTAGCGTTCTTGAACAGGCTGCCGGGCGATGTGGAAAGAGTCGTCACTGACGGGCACGGCGGAACGATCAATGGCGCCCTCGGGCGGTGGCCTGAGGCCCTGATGTGGCGATCGGAGTGGCCCATCAGTAAGGCGATCCGAGAACTGCTCTCCCAGGACAAAGTCCCCGAGACCGACCCAGCCTGGAATCTGCGCGACATCTACGACTCGGCCGCTGACTGGACGGTGTACGTGGCACTCGCAGATACGGCGGCGGCTCCGAGACTGCGCCGCTGGGTCAAACGGCATGACTCCGATCTGGCTACTCAAATTGCCAACCGTCCTAACCCGGTGAAGGACGGAACCCCGTTGACCACAGGTGGTCTGGAGCATCTCTTGGAGCCCATCAAGGTGGCCGTCAACCCTCGCAAGCAAGCCTTCACCAATCGCCGTCACCTCGATTGCCTCCTGATGCTGATGCAGCTGGAGCTAAATCGACAAGCTGATGAACTGGTTTATGCCAAAGTGATATCCGACTGGCTGTCGGCCAACCAACTTCCAGACAAGCGTCCGGGCACAGCACCCCTGCTGCGGCGCTCCGTAGTTGACCACGGCGGCTC
>DAHVDN010000044.1 GCA_027313505.1 Candidatus Dormiibacterota bacterium | reverse complement strand
TGGCGGGACTCTTGGTAGACCGGCTGCAAACCTCCCGGAGGCCGACGACGGCGGAGACGGTCAGGACCGTAGCACTCGTGCCGTCCGGTGCGTCACCCCTGTCGCAGCTGACCGTGGACCGACTTCTATCAGCTTTCGGTTCGCTTGGGCGGTGCGAGTTGGTCGACCGCGGCAGAGCCGCGGAGCGCTGGGGAGCCGGACGAACAGCCGACGGTGACTCCTTTGAGGAAGCGCCCGAGCTGGTTTCGTGGCTGGCGCAATTGGAGCTTGGCTCCGACTTCGTGCTCTACGTCGCGGAACCGGCAGCCCTGGAGTGGACCGCACGCTGCCTTCGCCAGGCGGACCGGATCCTGCTGGTTCAGGACGGGCCTCCGGCCGCATCCTCGCTCAACTCCGCTCTTCCTGTGAGGCTCCAAGAGTTTGAGAGGACCAGATGTGAGCTGCTAATCGTTCATCCGGAGTTTGCCGAGCGACCGACCGGAACCGAGGCGCTCCTGGAGACAACCGGCGTGATCGCTCACCACCATGTCCGGATCGACAGGCCACCCGACTTCGAGAGAGCGGCGCGGTTGCTCACTGGTCGCGCAGTAGGGCTGGTGCTGGGGGGAGGGGCGGCAAGGGGCTGGGCCCACCTGGGGGTGCTGCGTGGCCTGCAGGAACTCGGTATCCCGGTGGACGCCGTAGGTGGGACGAGCATCGGCGCCGTGATGGCGGCTGCGGCGGTTGTCTTCCCAGATCCCGATTTGAGGGAGCAGCGGCTGGTCAGAGGGCTGGCCGGTCCCCGACATCTTTTCAACCTGACCCTGCCGCTGGCCTCGCTGTCCTCCGGCCACGCGGTGACCGACGCTCTGCGCTCCCCGCAGGCTTTCAGCGACCTGCGAATGGAGGACAGCTGGACCAGGCTGTTCGTGGTCTCTACCAACATCACAAAGGCGGAGCCCAAGGTGCACCGAAGGGGGGAGATCTGGAAAGCGGTCAGGGCGAGTGCCTCGATCCCAGGGGTCCTGCCACCGGTCTGCTGGGAGGGGGACCTGCTCATCGACGGTGCGATGCTTGACAACCTCCCAATCGGGGTGATGCACGAGGAGCTCCAAGGCGGAACCGTCATAGCCGTCGACGTCGAGCCCTCCATCGACCTCAAGATAGGGCGGCCCTTCGAGCCGTCGGTCTCTGGATGGCGGATCCTGGCCAACCAGCTGAATCCCTTCAGGCCGGCCCTGCAGGTCCCTCGAATGGCCTCGGTGGTGGCCCGGGCCCAGGCGATCCGCGGCCCCCAGGGCGGCCGGTCCCGACTCAAGGTTGAAGCCGGGGATGTCCTCCTCCAGCCACCCACGGCAGGCTCGGGAGCCTTCGACTTTCGCAGATCCAAAGCGCTGATGGAGGGGGGCTACCGGCACACCATCGAAAGGCTCGGACAATCACCGCTTCGGGGCACCGGGGGCTAGGTCGGAGTGCCCGCCGATCCGCTCCTCTGCAGCAGTCCAACCTGGCAGGCTACTCCGGTTCCGCCCAGGCCACAGTAGCCTCCGGGGTTCTTCTGCAGATACTGCTGATGGTATTGCTCAGCGTAGTAGAAGGGCCCGGCCGGCAGAATCTCGGTAGTTATCTGTCCGAGCCCCGCCTGCTGCAGGGCCAGCTGGTAGCTCTCACGGGAGGCCTCCGCCGCCTTCAGCTGCTCCTCGCTCGAGCAGTAGATGGCCGACCGGTACTGGGTACCGGCGTCGTTTCCCTGGCGCATCCCCTGGGTGGGATCGTGAGATTCCCAGAAGACTCGTAGAAGGTCGGCGTAGGGCACCAAGTCGGCGTCGAAGACCACCAGAACCACCTCTGCATGGCCGGTCATCCCTCCGCACACCTCCCGGTAGTCGGGATTTGGGGTTATCCCCCCGGAGTATCCCACCGCGGTCACATGTACCCCGGGGATGGTCCAGAAGCACCGCTCGGCTCCCCAGAAACAGCCCATCGCGAAGAGGGCCTGCTGAAAGCCGGCGGGGAAGGGCGGTGTCAGCGGCTGACCCAGGATCGGATGCAAGCCCTTGATGGGCATAGACTGTTGGCGCCCTGGCAATGCCTCGGCGGCCGTTGGGAGATCTCTGGGGGAAGTCAATCCTGCCATGCGTCGAAGTACCTCCATCACTGTCTGGTTCACGCTATCAGCTCCGGGCTCGGCACGCTGGCCCAAAGCCTCACTCCCAAGAAAACCAGACGACGGCAGCGGCACCAGACACCAGTGCCCAGGCCGCCAACAGAGCGAAGGAGGCGGTCGGGAATGCTCCGCCATCGAGTATCGCCCGCAAACTTGCGCTGACCGCTGACGGGGGCAGGGCCCTGGCTATCGGCTGGACGAAGAAGGGCAGTTGACGCACCGGTAAGGCAATTCCGCCCATAACTAGGAATAGGAGGTAGAGCCCGTTGGCGCCGCCCAAGGTGAGTTCGGCACGGAGTGCCCCAGCCATGGTCAGTCCGATGGCGGAGAAGGTGAAGGCCCCAAAGATCAGCACCAGGGCCACCAGGATCGGGGAGCCGTGGCCCCTCCACCCGAAGCCCAGTTTTGCGATGACCAGCAAGAGCAAGACCTGACCCACTTCGATCAGGAGCACAGAGGTCGCCTTGGCGGCGACCAAGGTGCTCCTTCGCAGGGGGGTGCCTCCGAGCCGCTTGAGCACCCGGTAATAGCGCTGATACGCGGTGGAGATCCCCAGTGTCACCAACCCGGTCGACATGAGAGCCAGGGTCAGGATTCCCGGCACGAGAAAGTCGATTGGGCGCCCCTTCACCGATGGCAGCACCCTAACCCCGGCGAAGAAGACCAGCAGCAGGACCGGAAGGATCAGGATGACCAGCACGTTCTCGGGCTGCCGCAGCAGGAGCAGCAGCTCCACCCGGAGCTGGGCCCGGAACTGACTCCAGGGGCCGGCGGCGTGGGAGGTTTTTGAGCCGGTGCCGGACATTGCCGCCTCCTTCAATGGGACTCCTCCTCGGTCAGCCTGAGGAAGACCTCCTCCAGGGACGAGCGACCGATCCTCAGCTCGTTGAACTGGATGCCGTGGTCCAAGAGCATTCCGGTCAGCGCGAAAGCGACCCGGGCGGGATCTCTGGAGCTGAGATCGTAGGTCCCGTGGCCGCGGTCCTCAATCCCGTCGACGGCCGCCAGGCTCCCCAACCTCAGCAGGAGCTCCTCTGGGAGCCGCTCTCGGAGTTTGATATGGAGCAGGTCTGGGCCAGCACCACCCCGGAGCCTCTCGGGAGTGTCGTAGGCGACGAGCCGCCCTTCCTTCATGATCGCCACCCGATCAGCGAGCTGTTCGGCCTCCTCCATGGAGTGGGTGGTCAGCATCACCGTGACCCCGGCCAGCTGGCGCCCCTTCACGATCTCCCAAGTCATGAGTCGAGCCCTCGGGTCCATGCCGGCAGTCGGTTCGTCCAGGAATAGCACCTTGGGTCTTCCCACCAGCGCCAGTGCCAGTGACAGCCGCTGCTTCTCACCCCCAGACAGCTGCCGGTAGCGCCGCTGAGTCAGCTCCGTCAGGCCAACCAGCTCCAGGAGCTGGGGCCAAGGCTCAGGGTTGGAATAGTAGCTTGCGAATAGTCCCACGGCTTCCCCCACCTTGATGGTGGGGTAGATACCGCCCTCCTGAAGCATGAGTCCCACCAGTTGGCGAACCTTCGTGGCCTGCTTGACCGGGTCCAGGCCGAGGATGGCAATCGACCCGCGGTCCGGCCGCCGGTAGCCCTCCATCATCTCGATCGTGGTGGTCTTCCCCGCACCGTTTGGGCCCACCACGGCCACCAGCTCCCCCGCCTCAACCTCCAAGCTGAGTGAGCTGACCGCCGGAGTTCCCCCGTATGCCTTGGACACCTCCTGCACTGAGATAGCAGCTGCCCCGGGTCCGGTCACCTCAGCAGTTGCACGCCCGGGGCGAGGTCGACCCGGTAGCCCACCCCGAAGACGGTGTTGATTCGGAAGGGCAGGGTGGGGAACGCCTCGAACTTTTCCCTCAGCCATCGGATGTGCACGGCGACGGTCTTGCTGTCGCCATGAAACTCAGCCCCCCAGACCGCCCGGAGCAACGCCTCGCGGCTGTGCACTCGGCCCGGGTTCCCGAGCATGAAGAAGAGCAGGCAGAATTCTCGTGGGCTCATCTTCACCTCCCGCTGGTCCAGGGTCGCCCGACGTGAAGAGGCGTCCAGGATGAAGCCCGCCACCTGAAGGCGCTCGCCATCCGACTGCGGCTGAGGCACCAGCTCGGACCTGCGCAGCAGCGCTTCGACGCGCGCCATGAACTCTCGGATTCCAAACGGCTTGGTCATGTAGTCGTCGGCCCCCAACCCCAGTCCCGCCACCTTGTCGCTCTCCCCCGCGCGGGCGGTCAACATCAAAATTGGGACATCGGATCCGGCTCGAATGGCCCGGCACACCTCCTCTCCGGAAAGCTCCGGCAGCATGAGGTCGAGCACCACCAGGTCGGGGGGCTTGGCCCGGGCCAACTCCAGCCCCTGCGGCCCGCTGGCCGCCTCGCTCACGACGAAGCCCTTCGCTGCCAGGTTATACCTCAAGGTCATGCGCACCGACTCCTCGTCCTCGATCAGGAGGATGCGTCGACCCCTGCCCTTACTTTCCGTTGCCAACGGTCAGCCGAGCTCCACCAGCCTGCCGGTCTCCAGAAAGACCACGTCCTCGGCGATGTTGGTCACGCGGTCAGCGATTCGTTCCAGGTTGTGAGCGATGAACAGCAGGTTGGTCGCGGGATAGGCCCACTCCGGATGCTCTCGCATCGTTTCCACCATGTCATCGAAGACCCGGTGATAGATCCTGTCGATTCGATCATCGCGAGCGGCGATGTCCTGGGCTCGGCGAATGTCGGTGCTGGTCACGGTCTCGAGAATGTCGCGCACCTGCTCTTCCACGTACCGCCCCAAGCGGATGATGGTGTCCAGCCGCGGGCGGGAGGAGAGTTCGATCAGGGGCAGTGCATAACGAGCGCAGCTCTTGGCATGGTCCCCCATTCGCTCCAGCTCGGAGGCGATGAGGAGGAGCCCGAAAATGGCGTGCAGCTCATGCCCGTTGGGATGCATGACCGCCAGGATCTCGATCCCTCGTTCCCGCTCGAGACGGTGCCGCTCATTTATCTCGAGGTCACCGGAGACTACCCCGCGAAGCCGGTCACCGTCCCGTTCCTCCAGACCCGCCATCGCCCCGGCAACACCCTCTGCCACCAGCTGTCCAAGCAGGCGGACACCATCTCGGCGCGCTGCGAGCTCCGCCACCATGTCCTCAGCGGGAACCAGTTTCTCCACCCGGCGATGTTAGCCCAGCGGAGGGTTGGTCCTCCCGCCCAGCATGGATGAGGTGAATGGTCACCAAGGTCCCCATCCCGGGGCTGCTGGTCACTCTTATTCGTCCGCCTTGCAACTCCACAGCCTGGCGAGCGATGGTGAGACCGAGCCCGCTACCAGGGCCCGACCGGGCCCGGTCACCGGTGTAGAACCGGTCGAACACCCTTGGAAGAGCCGCTGCCGGAATGCCACTGCCTGTGTCTCGGACCGAGATGGTGGGCCAGCCCTCGACCTCAGCCACCACCACCGATATCTGCCCCCCCGAGCCGGTGAACTTGATCGCGTTGTCGAGCACGTTGGAGAGGGCGCGCTCCAGACGAGCCACATCGACTGTCGCTGCGGTCGGGTCGCCCCGACACTCAACCTGCAGGTGGCGCTCATGGGCCTGTGGCGAAAGGGCCGAGCACACCTTCGTGACCACTGTCAGCAAATCCACCACCTCCAGCTTGGCCTGTTCCGCCCCCGCCTCCAGACGAGCCAGGTCCAGGATCCCCGATACCAATTCGTGAAGGTGGCCGGCCTCCTCTGCGATGCGGCTGGCGAAAAGCTTGGTCGCCGCTGGATCCCCCCGGGCCTCTCCGTTCAGGGTCTCTGCCAGGAGGGTCAGGCTTGCCAGCGGGGTCCTGAGGTCGTGGGATAGGTTGGCGATGAGGTCCTGGTGGGCGCGGCTCAGCCGCCGCTCATGGGTCATGTCACTCAGGATCAGGAGCACCATCGATTGGTCCGTCCCCCCTTGAATGGGAGCGGCCACCGCCCGAAGTATTCGCCGCCAGTGATCGTGAGTAATCTCCCCGCGCCGCGCTTCCCCACCGGTCAACACCTCCCCGACCAGCTCGCCGGCAACCGGGTCGTCGGCGATCGCGGCCAGCGCGGTCCCCGGGGCTAGGTTGGGTTGGACAGACTGTCCCTGCGGGCCTCGGCGGGCAAGTAGATCGGCCGAGTTGGGGCTCGCCCACACCAGCTCGCGCCTGGAGTTCAGAAGCAGGGCGGCGTCAGTGCCCAGCCGCGCGAGCGTGTCCAGGACCGCTGTTTGGACGCCGAGCGACTCCGTTTGTCGCGCCCCCCTTTCCTGTGCAGTCAAGGATTCGTCCAGACGCCGCTGTCTGGATGCAGGCGGCCGAGATACTCCACCTTCGCCACCCGCGCCCTGTCGCGGTCCAGCTCCAATCTCCAGACGCCTCCTTTGGGGCAGCGACCGGGGTTGGCGCCGTCCAGAGCGGATAGCAGCGGCAGCAGCACATTGCCGTGGGTGCAAAGGGCGGCGCGTTCGATCCCTCCCTCAAGGCCGGTCGCGGCCAGCAACTTCAGAAGTTCCAAGGACGCCGCCCGGTCCCGGGGCTCATTGGTCTCGAAGAGCTGGCGATCATCGACCACCTCAAGTCCCACCAGGTGGGCGCCGGGGAGCAGGGTGTCGCGGCATCGGACGGTCGGGCTGGAGATGAAGCGGGTCACGCCGGCGCGAGCGAGAAGGTCTCCCACCATTACGGCCTGCTGCCACCCGAAGTCGGTCAGCGGCCGCATCTCGTCAGGCAGCGCCCACGAACCCTGGTCCTGAGCGACTCCGTGGCGCACCAGATACAGAGCGGGCACTTCTGGACGGGATTATAGGTCACGGCTTCGCAGGGTCGAGGAATCCGGTCTGGGAGTTACCGGGCCGCCTCCCTAGCGCGCAAACTTAAGGGGTGCACCAAGGACCTCTGCTCTCGGGCGCCGAGCTGGCTTGAGCAAACCGGAACGGTTGGCGGCGATCGACGTCGGCAGCAACACCATCCACCTGCTCCTGGCCAGCTGCACCGAGGGCGCTCCACCGCGCCAACTCTTCCGCCGCCGGGAGTTCGTTCAGCTGGGAGCTGACGTGGCCGAGACCGGAAAGGTTGAGGCCAAGCGGCTTGAGCTGGCCGCCACAACTCTGAGAGGGCAGGTCGCCGAGGCCAGACGGCGCGGGACAGCCGCCATTGCGGTCGGGGCCACCCAGGCTCTGAGGTCAGCCAGCAACGGCTCGGAGGTGGCGGAGATCCTCGCGGAGCGGGCCGAGCTGGAAAAGGTGGTGGTGCTGCCAGCTCAAATCGAGGCCCAGCTGGCATTCGACGGCGCCACCTTTCACCTGCCGGCTGACCAAACCGTCCTCCTCTTGGACATAGGGGGGGCCTCAACGCAGGTGGCGCTGGGGCCGGCGCGAGGCCAGTGCTCCGATCACTCGGTCCAGATCGGGTCGGGGATGATCGCCTCCCTGGCGGCTGCGGACCCCCCGAGCTTCGAGGAATGGCGGCTGATGGAGCGACGTGTGGCCGAGCTGCTGCCGGATCTGGTCCCGCCTCTGAAGGGCACCGTCGCCCTGGGGACCGGGGGAACCATCACCAACCTGCCCCGGATGCTTGGCCGGGGCAAGGGAGCGGTCCTCCGTCTGGGTGAGGTGGAGCAGGTGATTGAGCTCTTTCGCGAAGTTCCGGTCACTCATCTGGCGGAGCGGTTCGGCATGGATCTGGAGCGGGTCAGGTTGTGTCGGGGGGGTGTGCTCATCCTGGCGCAGCTGATGGATCTTCTCGGCCTCTCCAGAATCAGGTGCTCCGAGCGAGGGCTGCGTGACGGGATGGCGATGGGGCTGATGGCCAGGGGGTCGGAGTGGTGGAGGCCACCTGAGGCCGCTCCGGAAAGGCTCTTCCCGGAAGGCGAGCCGTTGGAGGTCGGAGTCGGTGTCTGAGCCGCTCAGCTGTTTCGAGCTGGCAGAGCAGTCCACCGGTGACCGCTCCGAGGTGCTGCGATGGGCCGCGGCCCGGCTGCCACTTGTAAGTGACGAGGAGGCGGTGCACGACACTCGGGTCGCTTTGAGAAGGATGCGTGAGTCGATCCTCGGATTCGATCGATGCATCGCCTCCGGCGATCGAGACAACGCTCGTCGGCTGCGCAAGGTGGAGTCCTTGTTGGGGTCTCTGCGAGACTCCGAAGTCCGTCTGCAGCTGTTGGACGAGGTGCTGGGTCCGGTTGCGGTCTGGCGGGATCGCAGCGATGATCCTCGACTGGCCCGTGCCTACGGCATCTCCGTGATCTCCAAGCCGGGGGATGCAACGAGACCTGGTCTTAGGGGGTTGGAGACTGAGGCTCGCCGCCTCCTGGCCGATCTGACCGCCGCGGAATCGACTTTGGCCCGGGAACGAATGCTCAGCGGTCCTGTCCTGAGAACCCTCTCCAAGCTCTCGGTACCCCCGGTGATCATCCACACCAGGCAGAGCTCCCGTCCGGCACTGGGGCGCGCACGTCAGCAGCTTCCAGCGCTCTTCCGACGGGCCGCCAGGCAACACTCGGGCGAAGGGGATCTGCACCGCAGGCGAATTCGGACCAGGCGCTTGAGGTATCGCCTCGAGCTCTACGGGCCGGTGCTGTCGCCGGAGCACCGATCGGTCCTGGAGGAGCTGCGGGAGTTGCAGGGCATGCTGGGCAGATTCCACGACCTGGCGGTGCTCGTCGAGTGGATTGATGCTGCTGCCCGTGACCAGCGCCGCGAGTTGCGTCCGGCTCTGCGCCGTCTGACCGTCAGGGTGGAGTTGGAGCAGGAGTCCGCCAAGGAGCTTGCTGAGGCGGAGCTCCGTCGGCTGGACGCCGCCGCCTGGTGGCAGGCGGCCCAGCGCGCCTGTCTGGGCTGAGGGGAGCTCCGCTTTTTGCGGCTGCGAATGTGACCGGCCCGGCTCTCCCAATCCTCTCGATCGTTGAAGCACGCCGTCTCGCTCTGGACGCTCAGTTGCTGGGAAGGCAGGCTGGGGGAGAGGAAGAATTCGACTTAGAGCGGGTCATCGGCATGGTGCAGCGACTCGGATATTTGCAGCGCGACCCGCTGTCCGTGGTTGCCCCGAGCCACCGTATGGTGCTCTGGAGCCGTCTTGGTCACGATGCCGGCAAGGAGGTGGATACAGCCCTCTGGCAGCAGCGGTCCCTCTTTGAATACTGGGCTCACGCGGCGGCCATTGTTCCGACCTCGGACTTTCAGTTGCATCGCTGGCGAATGCAGCACTACCGACGGGGCTCAGTCCCCTTCGATGCCGCAAATCAGGGATGGCTTGAACGCAACAGGTCGCTGCGGCGAGCGATCCTGCGTCGTCTTGACCGCGAGGGTCCCCTGCCTGCCCTGGCATTCGCGGAGCGTTCGGCGGCGCCGTCAGCGTCTGGATGGGGAAGCTGGCGAGACCATCAGCGAATGCTGGAGGTGCTCTGGTTCCAAGGTTTGGTCACGGTCACCGGCAGGGACCACCGGGGGCGGCTCTGGGGGCTTACCGAGAGCTGGCTTCCGGAAACCCTCGCCGCTCCCCAAATTCCCAAACACAAAGCGCTGCTCGAGCTCAGTGCACGCTCCCTCTCCGCCCTCGGGGTGGCCACCAGACGCCAGGTGGCCACCCACCTGATGGGCGGTTCCCCGCCTACGGTCATGGCCTCGATCGACCGGCTGTGCACCATGGGTTTGGCCACGGAGGTCGCGGTCCATGGCGCTTCGGGTGCCATTCCCGGGAGATGGATCGCCTCAATCGCTGCCCTCAAGAGCTGGGAGGAGGGCAGATTGGGGGACTGGTCGGGGCGTACCACCCTGCTCTCGCCGTTCGACAACCTGATCATCGACAGGGCCAGGACCGAGGCGATGTTCGACTTCCACTACCGGATGGAGATCTACGTTCCACGATCCCGGCGTCGCTACGGCTACTACGTGCTTCCGATCCTCCATCAGGACAAGTTGGTGGGCCGCCTGGACTGCCAACGAGACCTTGGGGTAGGCTCTCTGGAGGTGGTCTCCATCCATGCCGAGCCCGCTGTCCCACCGGCTTCCGAGATCGGCGAATCAATTCGGGCTGCCCTGTGGTCCCTCGCCGCCGCAGTTGGCATGGAGCAGGTGGCGGTGAGAGACCCGGCAGGGGTTCCTCCCCCGTGGAGGAGTGCGCTCAGCTACTGACCGGAGCGGGCCCCTATCCTCAGACGAGTGAAGAGGCAAGGAGGCGTTCCGGGTCAGGACTGTCTGGTGATCGGAAGCGGTGTCATCGGGCTGGGAGTCGCCTGGGAGCTCGCTCGAATGGGCCTTCGGGTCACTGTGCTGGAGAGAGATCGCCGCTGCGGTGAGGGCACCTCGTCAGCGGCCGCCGGAATGCTGGCGGCCAGCGTGGAGGCGGCGGCTCCGGGACCGTTCTTCGAACTCTGCCGGACCAGCTCTGGGTTGTGGGAGAGTTGGGCCGGGTCGCTGGAGGAGGAGTCCGGGGTGGACTGCGAGTACGACCGCTGTGGGCTGCTCCGCGTGACCTGCTCAGCCGACCTGCTGCCGGCGCTCGAGGCCCGCCGTGATTGGCAGTTGAGCGAGGGCATTGCGGTATCCGAGACCCTCTCCGGGCCGCGCCTGCATGAGGAGGTTCCCGGGTTGAGCTCCGAGGTGGTGGCCGGCCTGCTCTACCCAATGGAAGGGCAGGTGCACAGTCACCGGGTGCTGGAGGCACTGGAGGTCGCATGCCGTCGCGCTGGGGTCCGCATCGAGACGGGATTTGATGTGGCCACGCTCGATCTGGACGGAGGCGGGGCCGGGGTGGTTGCCGCCGACAACCGTCGGCTACAGGCCGACTGCCTGGTGCTCGCGGCCGGACCCTGGAGTGGGCGTTGGCTGAGTGAGCTGGGAGTACTGGTGGCCGTGGAGCCGGTGCGAGGACAGATCGCCGCGGTTGATCAGCCCCTGGTCTCGATGCGGCGAATCGTTTTCGGAGACCATGGCTACGTCCTGCAGAAGCGATCCGGACTTACCCTGGTCGGTGCCACCGAAGAGATGGTGGGTTTTGCCGGTTGGCCAACCTTGGCGGCATTCAACCAGTTGGCCCGGGTGGCCGGGGAGCTGGTCCCCTCGGTAGCCTTTGCCCCGTACTCCCATACCTGGGCGGGGCTTCGTCCCTATGCGAGGGGAGGGCCTCTTTTGGGCAGGACTCCGGTCAGCGCAAGGGTGCTGCTGGCGACCGCCCATCACCGAAATGGAATCCTTCTGGCTCCGGTAACCGCCCAGCTTATTGCCCGCGCGGTCGTCGAAGGCGCCGACCCGGACGCACTCCTGCCGTTCAGCCCCGGGCGGGTGGCCTGAGGTTAAACCTCAGGCCATCTGAGGCCAGGATCGCCCCTCGGACCGGACGGCGCTCGCCCAGGTGGGTGAGTATGAAGTTCGCCCGGGGTGCCTCCGCCATGAGCTGTTCCACCTCCTCCTTCCACAGATGGATGGGCGCGGGGCCGGACCAACCCGTGCACTCACAGAGCAGGTGGTCGACCGAGCCGGCGAGGCGGCGGATCCCCGGGCAATAGGTGGTATCCCCGGAGTATCCCAGAGAGACTCCGCCAGACTCGATGCGGTAGGCGAGGCAGTGCAGCTGTTCGGAGTGCTCGACCTCGAAGGCTTCAACCAGGTGGTCGCCGATCTGCTCTCGGTATCGGTCCTCAACCGAGAGCACTTCGACTGGGCTGCGAACCTCGACCTCTTTCCAAAATCGTTCTCCGAGGTTGAGGCAGCCCAGGAGGTGCAGATGATCTCCCAGCCCCCTTGGCCCAATCACCCGAAGCGGCGGGGAGTCCGGAAAGCGCACAGCCCGCGCCGCCAAGAGTGTTGGGAGCTGGCCTATGTGATCGCCGTGCAGGTGGGAGATGAGGATGGTCTCCAGCTCCGAGAGGCTGAACCCCATTCGCGGGAGCAAGACGGTCGCGGGGGCTCCGCAGTCAAGCAGGAGCCTTGAGTCGACCAAGTATCCGGCCTGATGGCCGGTATCGGCGAAAGCCGCTCCGCTACCTAGAATTGCGAGTTCCAATGGTCTCTATAAGCTCCTCTGTGCCCGTCTGGCCATCGGTCGAGCGCTTGCGGAGCTGTGATCCCGTCCCCTGCGCCATCCCTGCCAAAGGAGCCTCAGGTACCTCGACCTGACCCTGCTCCAGCCTTCGAGACCCGCAGGCCCAGCTCCGGTCGCCTGGCCCGAGAAGGCCAGGCGGTCGGCCCTCGTTGCCAGGTCCAGCAGCTGGGAGCGAAGGACCAAGTCGCCTCCCTGAGAGAGTTCTCCACATGCCATCGCCAGCTCCCTCAGGGTCTTGGCGCTGGGCTTGCCAGTCCCGCTCAGGCGCACCGGTAGCTCCAGGCGCCGTCGCAGCTGTCTTGGGGTGGTAACCCTAGAGCCCAGAGCGATCCCCAAGCCGACGAGCAGGAGCAACAGTATCGCGAACGGGGCCAGGACGATGGAGAGGTAGGTGGATCCGGCCCGGCGGGCGACCCTGGGCTTGACACTCGAGCCTGCGACACCGGTCGACCGAACTCCAGGGTGTGGCGCAGCTCCGGTTGTCGGCTGGGTGCCGGCGGTCGGCGCCACGGCCGCTCCGGCAGGCTGGTAGAAGCCATCGGGGGTAGGCTCGAAGTTCACCCAGCCGTAGGTGGGGAAGTAGACCTGAACCCAGGTGTGAGCATCGGCCTCGGTGATCAACCGCTGCCCGTTGGGCAGCTTGCCCTCTTCGCCCGGGCCGAAACCGGAAATCAGCCGCGAGGGGATCCCCAACGTTCTAAGCATCGCACCCATGGCCGAGGCGAAGTACTGGCAGTATCCGCGATGAGAGTCGTTCAGGAAGTAGATGATGGGCCAGGTTCCGGCCGGAGTTGGGGGCGGATCCAGGGAGTAGAACTCCTGGGAGCGCAGTGTGTTCTGGATGTTCAGCGCTATCTGATACGGATCGGTGGCGCCTTGGGACATCGCGACCGCATCCGCCGCAATCTGGTTGACATCTTCGAAGTTGGACTCCGGGGGGAGCTGGGTGTCGGCCATAACCCAGGTGGGGTATTTGGTGCCGGCCGTCTCCAGCTGGGCTGCCGTGGCCACCGAGATCGAGCCGTAGGTGGTCAGGGATTGCGAAGGTGGAAGTACGGAGGAGAGCCCTCCCCTTGGCGTGATGGTGTTCACCTGCAACAATTCCCTGCCGCTCAGCTGTCCTGCGACCTCGTACGGGCCGGGGAGGGTGGGGGTCGAAAGAGGACTTCCCGGGTAAAGGAGGTCCGGCACCTGGCCGGCGCCGGACCCGATGTAGGTGATAGAGAGTGACGCCTCGCGGCGACCGAGTTCAGAAGCCGTGGTTCCCTGTGAGGCCACGCCGTTGTAGGGAAGGAATGCCCCAGCCTTGGCCGGTATGCTCCCGGTCGGCCCCTCATACCAGTTGCCGTTGCTGAAGTCGCTGAGGGCTACTCCCCTCAGGTAGACGGATCCCCCAGGAGCGGATGTGCGGTAGCTCAGGACCGGGATCTTGACCTCTCTGATGGGTCCGCCCGGCACCACCGAGGTTGAGAAGCCCGATATGGCCGTGGTGCGATTGGTCTGGCTGGTCTTGGTCACCTGAGGGCCAGAGTGAAAGTAGCGCTGGCTGATGTTGGTGTGGCTGAGTGGGGGCAGGAGCAGTGCCAATAAGGTGATCACCACGGCGCTGCCAACGGTCGCCAGCAACCCTCGCCCAGGCCGGGAGCCGGACCACGGGACGCCCAGCCGTGCCCAGCGGGCGATCTGGCGCTCCTGGTGGGTCAGGCCCACCAGGGAAAGGCCGGTCACAGTCGCTCCAGCGACCGACCAGAACGGGGCCCCCTGCAGGCTCGGCTGCACATTCACGAGGTCGGCGACCAAGATCACGATCGGGAGGGCACAGGCGAGGGCTCCCTCCCTCTCCCGGACCACCAGCCAGCCGATCCAAGCTCCAGCTCCCCAGCACAGGAAGAGCAGGGTGAGCAGCTGAAAGGCGACCGGGTCCGAGCCGTTCAGGTCCTGGCTCACCAGGCTGGGGATGGGCCCGGTCGCACCAACCACGGCCGCAACTTGCTCCACCAGCAGAATTCCGATGCCAGCTCCGCACACCAGCGTCGCGGGGATACCCAGCACTCGGTTGGGCAGCCAGCGGGCGACGGCAGCCGCGGTCAACACACCCACCACAGCTGACAGCAGGCCGATGCCACCGAGGTTCCCCAGCACCGTCGTCCCAAGGGTGCCGGCCACGCAGAGGCTCAGCATCAGCGCCAACCCAAGGCTCACCCAGCCGGTAGGAGGCAGGTTGCCGGGAGCGCTGGTCGCGGCCGTCTGTTCCGAGTGTCGGCCTGGTAGGGGCGCGATCCGGGCCAGGAGCGCCAAGCCCGCCACGACAGCGATCACGGCCAGGATCGGAGCTGTGAACTCAGACAACCGCCCGGCCCACCACTGGATCCAGTCGCGCCAGGTCGTCCCCGCGCCGGATTGTCCAGATATCCAAAACCAGTCGCCATTGAGCGGGGAGCCGGCTCAGCTCGGGAGTGTCATCGAAGGACTTGGCGTCGACAAATATTGCCACCGCCCGCCGCCCGGGCTGAGAACCCGCGGCGATGGCCTCGACCCATTCCCCCGAGAGATCGGAGGTGATGAGCACCAAGTTGCCCCGGGACCTCCAGCCCGGCAGGTGCCGAGGCAGGATCTCGCCGATTCCCACCTGGCCGTCCGCGCGCGCCAGCGCCAGGCTCTCCATGATCATCCGCTCCTGGGCCTCACCTCTGCCCGCAGGAATATTGGTGTAGCCACGGTCGGTGGCCAGAAGGGAGACCGCTCGTCCGTGCCGAAGGGCGCCGTGAGCGACGGAGGCGGCCAGGGTTACGGCGTACTCCAAAGAGCTCTCGGGAGCTGTGCCCCGGTGCAGCCCTCTGCGCAGGTCGAGGGCGATCAGCAGGTCCGCTCCCTCCTCAGCGTCGAAGGTGCGACTCATCAGGCGCCCCTTGCGCGCGGTGGAGATCCAATGGATGCGGTTGATCCCATCGGAGGGGTCGTGCTCCCTGATTCCCGAAGCGCTGGGGGGCAGGTCCCGAGGACGCCCACCTCGATCCGACTCCAGTCCAGGTCGGGCACCCATGAAAGCCAGATCGGGCATGTGATAGATCGCGGGGTAGACGAGCACGCTTCCCTCGGGGGAGAAGCGGATCCTGCGGGGGAAAAGGCCAAAGGGGTCGGAGAGGTTGATCTCCGTCGGGCCAAGGGCGTACCGGCCCCGGGCGAGGAGCTTCACATCGCTGGTCCAGCTCATCTCCTGGTGGCCTCCGAGGGAGAGGCCGCGCGATGCCGCGTACCCCGGAAAGCCCGCCATGTCGGTGATCTCGATCATTGAGATGGGGAGCCCAGAGCGGTTGGCCACCGTGAACCGCTGGGAGAAGAGCTCACCCACCATCTGTGTGCCCCCTGGCGCCTGTCGGGAGAAGGAGAGGCCACGAGACACCCAGAGGCTCCACCCCAAGCTGAGCAGGGTGACCAGGACCGCCGAGTAGACGACGGCGAAAGCGAGCTCAACACCATTGATGAAGGCGAAAAAGCCCGCGACCACCACCACCGCCAGCAGGGAGGCCCTGTACATCGTCTGACCGGGGCGGGGACACGCGCTGCCGGGCCTCAGCCCACCGCGCGCCGTCCCCCCACGGGCACCGGTTCGCTCTCCAGCACTTCCGCCAGGATCGCCTCCCCCGTAGCCCCTCGTAGTTCGGCGTTGGCGCGCAGCACCAAGCGATGGAGCAGCACCGGCTCCGCCAGCTCCTTGATGTCATCGGGAACCACGTACTGCCGGCCGTCGAGCAATGCCCGCGCCTGGCTGGAGCGAAGTAGTCCGAGGCTGGCCCGAACGCTCGCACCAAGCGCCAGGTCGGGATGGCTGCGGGTGCGCTGCACCAACCGAACCAGATATTCCTTGATCCCCTCGTCCACGTGGACTGCGACCACCGCCCTCCGCAGTGCGGGGAAGTCCTCCGGGCTGGTGACCGCCTGCAGTTGATCGAGCGGGGAATCGGTGCCAAACCGATCCAGGATCTCCAGCTCACCCGCGAGATCGGCATAACCCAGTGAGACCCGGATCAGAAACCGATCCACCTGGGCTTCGGGCAGGGCGAAGGTCCCCTGATATTCGATGGGGTTCTGAGTCGCCAAGACCACGAAGGGATCGGGGAGCGGATGGGTGGTGCCGTCGACGGTAACCTGCCTCTCCTCCATCGCCTCCAGGAGGGCCGATTGGGTCTTCGGCGTCGCGCGGTTGATCTCGTCAGCGAGCAGAATCTGAGTGAAGACAGGGCCACGCCGGAACTCGAACTGTCCCTGGGTGGGGTGGTAGATGTTGGCGCCGGTGATGTCGCCCGGCAGGAGGTCAGGGGTGAACTGCACCCGGTCGAAGTGACAGCCCGTGGCCCGCGCCAGTGCCTTGGCCAGCATCGTCTTTCCGACCCCTGGGACGTCCTCGATCAGAACGTGGCCGCCCACCAGCCAGGCGATCGTGCAGAGGTCGATCTGGCGCCGATTGCCCACGATGACGGTCCCCACGGCATCGGTGAGTCGCCGAACCTGATCGGTAGCGGTCAATCCCACCTGAACACTCCCTCCGCTCGGTACCAGCTCTGGGTCAACCCGACTGTTGGCGGCAGTATAAGACGAGTTGCCCAGTGGGCAGCCGGACGGGGAGCACCTAGAGTCGCTCCACCCGGCCCAGGTCAAGGACGAAGACGGTGGCACGGCCGATTTCCACTTCCACATCCACCTCGTTGGCGGCGGTCTGGTCGCGGCCGCGGTTGGACGAAAGCTGCTCATGACGGGGTCGGCAGACGGTTCGCAGCGTGGCTATGGCCTCGTCTACCAGGCTGTCGTCGAGACCCAGCAACAGCAGAGAGTTCCTTCGTTCCAGGAACCCGCCTTCGCTGTTGAGCCTGGTCACTCCAAAACCCTTCGCGCCCAAAGCCTCCATCGCCCGGGCCGCGTCCTGCTCGTGGACGATCGCCACCACCATCTTCAAATCGCTCTCCCCTCAGCCATCCGTTCCCACACCAGAGCTCGAATCTCGCCAGCCAGCTCCTCGGCCCGACCCTCGGCCGGAACTACTGTCACGCGTGCGGGAAACCGCCGCGCGAGCTCCAGATAACCCGATCGGACCGTCTCATGGTACGGGACGGCCTCGGCCTCCAGTCGATCTGGGATGGTGGCCGAACGTCTCCTTTGAGCTCGATCGACCGGGATGTCCAGGTACAGGGTCAGGTCAGGAAAGCGGTCCAGACCGCACAGGCGATGCAGCTCAAGGAGCGGCTTCCAGGAGATCCCACGCGCTCCCTGATAGGCCAATGTCGAGTCCAGGTACCGATCCGAGAGCACCGTATGGCCCAATTCAAGGGCCGGCTGGATTACCTGGTGGAATAGTTGGGCGCGGGCCGCTAGGAAAAGGCAGGTCTCGGCCCAGCGATTGACCGGTGCGCCGATTCCGGGATTCAGCAGGAGCCTGCGCACCCTCTCTCCCAGTTCGGTTGTCCCCGGGTCCCGGACCACGGTCACCAATTGGCCGTCAGCCCGCAAGGCTTCGGACAGCAGGGACACCTGAGTCGATTTCCCGGACCCATCCAGCCCCTCGACGGTTACGAAGAAGCCCGATCCCATCAAATTGGAGGCTGCTCTCTGCACTTTGGTGCTTGGTTCCCCCCGGCCGGCCCGGGAGCTCAGGAGGCCTGCGATGCAGGATAGATGCGCAGTCGGCGCCGGGGCTCCTTGCCGGTGCTGCGGGCCACCAGCTCATGTTCCTCGACGAGTTGGTGCTGCAGCCGCCTGATGTAGGCGTTCTGCGGGGCAAGCTCGACTGCTGTCCCCAGCCTGGCCCTCTCAATCCCGTCGCGGGCTTCCTTGAGGGCGGCATCGGTCGGGTCAACTGGCTCAAGGTTGTAGAGCTGGCTGAGGAAGCTCCGGATCTGGGAGACGGTATTGCTACGGAGGATCGATATCGGAATTCCATCCGCCTCGGCAGCTCGGAGCGGAGAATCCTGCCGACGGTAGTAGTTCTTGAGGGTGAGGACCATGTCAGCGTCGTCGACGTGGTGCTGGATCTTGACCGGTACCTTGAGCTCCCGCACCGCCTGCTCCAGGTAGACCCGGGAGACTCCGTAGGGAAAGACCGATGTGTCAGCACCGCCGCCCGAGAGGCCCTGCACCCGCCCCTCGACCAGCTCGGCAAGCGAGGTCGGGCGTCGTCCCCGAGCCGCTGGCATCGGCTCAACGCCGAAAAGTTCGCGCGATCCGCGATCATCGAACGCGGTGGGCTCGACCAAGCGGGTCGTCATCCCACGGCCATCCCGGAGTTCGCGAAGCTGGGCGGGGTGGGGTCGACCCCGAAGGGCGTCGTCGACCACGTCCGAAAGAGGCATGTGCACCGTGACCCGGTGCCTGTCAACTATCTCCACCAAGGCATCGAAGGTCGGTGGTGCCTTGCGTTCCAAAACTGACTTTTGAGTCCCCCGCCGGCGCGCCTCCTCGTCGGACAGGGTCACCGTCTGGATACCCCCCAGAAGGTCATTGAGGGTCGGGTTGACCAGCAAGTTGTCCAGGGTGTTTCCATGAGCGGTGGCCACCAGCTGAACGCCGCGCTCTGCGATGGTTCGGGCGGCCACCGCCTCCAACTCGGTTCCGATCTCATCGATGACGATCACTTCGGGCATGTGGTTCTCGACAGCCTCGATCATCACCGCGTGCTGAAGTTCGGGTCGGGCGACCTGCATACGGCGGGCCCGGCCGATTCCGCGGTGCGGGATGTCGCCGTCCCCGGCGATCTCGTTACTCGTGTCGACAACCACCACCCGCTTGCGGCTCTCCTCGGCTAGGATCCGCGCCACCTCGCGGAGCATCGTCGTCTTGCCCACCCCCGGCTTCCCCAGAAGCAGCAGGCTCTGTCCGCTTATGACTATGTCCTTGATGATCTCCACGCGCCCGGTCACCGCCCGACCCACGCGGCAGGTCAGCCCCACGATCTCGCCGGTGCGGTTGCGCATCGCGGAGATGCGGTGCAGGGTGCGGGCGATCCCGGCACGATTGTCACCGCCGAAGGTGCCGACCTGGCCCACGACGTGGGCTATGTCGGCTGGGGACACCACCTCGTGTCCGAGGACCACCTCCTGGCCCTCGAATCTGGCCTCTGGCTCCCGACCAAGATCCAGTACGATCTCCAGCAAATCCCCCATCTCCGGTGGGAGCCCGTGTAGGGCATCCCGGAGCCGTGCCGGGAGTTTGCCAACCAGAAGCTCCAGCTCCTCTTCGAACGAGGGGCCAAAGTCGAACTGCAGGTCGGTCAGCCTCTTGCCTCCTTCACAGTGGGGCAGGCGCACCAGAGCTGAAAGGGGACAAGGTCCGCGCTACTGGGTCCCATCGCTCCCACGAATGGGCGGCCGAGCGGAGTCACCAGAACTCTGCGCCCAACGCCCAGTCACAGCTGGAATATACCGCACCTGGAGCCAGCGGCACCGGGCTTCACCTCGCTAGCTCGTCTGGGGTGGCGTGGTCGCCTGAGCGACCGGGAGAACCCCGGCCAGCGCGCGCTTCTGCTGACTGGCGGGTCGGCGCGCCCGCAGCTTAAGGGGCAGATCCCGTGACATCAGCAACTGGGTGGCCACCGGCTCGAACCCGCGCGCCGCCACGGCTCGGGCGACCTCCCCGTCATAGTGGCGGAGAAGGCAGATGGTCGGACCCGGAGGAAGCTGTCCAATCAGGCCATGAACAGCCTCCACGGCAAGGCCCCGCTCCTGTGGGTCCAGCATCACGCTCATCTGGGTGGGTCGAGCTCGAGAAGGCCCTCGAATCCCGGCCCAGGCGATGACCTTCAGCTCCTTTTCAATGACGAAGTGGCGGGAGTCCCCAGCCCGAGCGTCCATTCGGCTCAGCCACCCGAGCTGAAAGGTCGCTCTCCACTGCTTGAGGGATGGAGCCTCCACCGCCGCCACCGCATGGGGCGCGGTGCGCAGATACAGCAGGTAAACCCCCATCAGATCCTCTTTGTGAGCTGGTCGCCAGGGCTCGACCGGAACGTGAGGGGGGCGAGGCAGTTCACGAAACGAGATCTGCTCACTCGCGTACGGCTGAAAACCCTGCTCACGGAGCAAACTTGCGAGGGCGTGACCCTCTGGGATTCGAACCAGAAATCTGGTCACTCCGCGTTCCAGCCCTTCGTTGAAAAGGAATTGAAGCAGCGGGACTCCGGCAAAGTGGCCTTCGACGCTGGGGTCGAGGCAGAGGTTGAGAATCTGCCAGGCGCGGCCGCCAGGGGCCGGCTCTGCCTGGACGAAGCCCACGATATGACCCTGCTCCTCGGCGACGTAAAGCTGGTCGCCGACATCCGACAGAGGCATGAACGCTGAGAGGCTCTTGGTCAGGATCGACCAAGCTCGGGCCAGCGCGGCTCCGGGCACCGGGCTGTGGGGCCCGGCGGACGCCAGTCGCTGCGTGAGCTCCTCCTCCACAACAGTCGTGGTCCGGTAGAGGGTATCGACCTGGCTCAGATCGCGGTAGCTGGCGACACGTACCTGCATCCCAATAGTTTGCATCGAGGAGGCTTTCGTTAGAGCGCGTGCCCTCGGACCATCGGTTGTGATCGGGCGGCCGCGGATCGACTGGCGAGTTCCCAGGTGCGGTGTCGTCGCGGGCAACAACCGGCTGCGACTAACCCACCAGTGCAGGACGCTAGTTCAGAATCACTCGGATCGGCCGAGGTCAAAACCAGCTTCGGACCCAGCGTGCGGTCCTCCGCCGTTGGTCTGGAAGCCTGTGCTCAGAGGGTGGCCAGAAATAGCCGGTGCAGTCGCGGATCTCCAGTGATCTCGGGATGAAAGGTCAGCGCCAGATGCCGTCCCTGACGCACCGCCGCCGGTTGCGACCGGTAGGTCACCAGCACTTCCACCTTCTCTCCAACCTGCTCGATGGCGGGGGCCCGGATGAAGGCGACCAGAACAGGCGGCCGGCCGACGGCAGGTATGTCCAGCTCCACCTCCTCGGACTGAAGCTGGCGCCCGAAGGCGTTCCGCCGAACAGCGATGTCCAGAATTTGAAGATGTATCTGGCCCGGGAGCCCATCCCGGATCTCCCGGGCGGCGAGGATGGTCCCAGCACATGTGGTGAGACAGGCCATTCCCCCGGCAACCGCTTCCTGGATCGGCTCCAGGAGGCCCGCTGTTCCGATGAGCCGACTCATCGTGGTGCTCTCCCCTCCGGGTATCACCAGCCCTTGCAAGCCGGTCAGCTCCTCTGGAAGGCGGATGGGCACGACGCTGGCTCCGCAGCTTTCGAGGAGCCTCATGTGCTCTCGGAAATCGCCCTGCAGGGCCAGGACGCCGACACGAGCCCCGGTCGTCGGCACGCCGCCAGTCCCGGGGATCAGATGCCTCGAACGGCCAGCAGCTCCTCCGGTCGCAGGCTCGAGGTGCTGATCCCAACCATCGGCTCTCCCAGATCCTCGCTGACCTCAGCCAGAATCTCGGGCTTGTCGAAGTAGGTCGTGGCCTGGACGATCGCCTTGGCACGACGAAGGGGATCCCCGCTCTTGAAGATGCCGCTCCCGACGAAGTTTCCGTCGCAGCCCAGCTGCATCATGAGAGCGGCATCCGCCGGAGTCGCTATGCCTCCGGCGGAGAAGTTCACCACCGGGAGCTTGCCGGTGGAGGAGACCTCACGCACCATCTCCAATGAGGCGCCGAGCTCCTTCGCAGCTGTCGCCAGCTCCTCCTCACGCAGTGACGCGAGGCGGCGGATCCCCTGGCTGACGGCACGCATGTGCCGAACCGCTTCGACCACATCTCCCGTGCCTGCCTCGCCCTTGGTCCTGATCATCGCCGCCCCTTCAGAGATCCGGCGCAGCGCCTCCCCGAGGTTGCGCGCTCCGCAGACGAAGGGAACCCTGAACTTCCACTTGTCGACGTGATTCTCCTCATCGGCGGGAGTCAGGACCTCGGACTCGTCGATGTAGTCGATTCCCAGGGCCTCCAGGATTTGGGCTTCAACGAAGTGCCCAATCCGGCACTTGGCCATGACCGGGATGGACACCGCCGCCATGATCTCTTTGACCAGCCGGGGGTCGCTCATTCGGGCCACGCCACCCTGGGCCCTGATGTCCGCTGGTACCCGCTCCAGGGCCATCACCGCCACCGCACCCGCCTCCTGTGCGATCTCGGCCTGGGCCGGAGTGACCACATCCATGATCACACCACCCTTGAGCATCTCTGCCAAGCCGCGCTTCACGCGGACTGTGCTTGATTCGACGTGTCCGTTCTGAGTCATTTCTTTCCTTCCGCAGCTGACGCTCTGGCCCCTCGCCATGAGGGTGCCGAGCCGAGATCGATTGTATCTCGCGCGGCGACTGGACGAACGCGAGCAGAGACCGGGATGTCCGACGGTGAGCGCACCGGGCACTCCTCTTCGCCTTACCCTGTTGGTTCGAGGCCAGGCTGGTGAGTCGCAGGCGTTCAGTTCCTCTGCGGTACGCTGCTGGTGAGCCGCCATGGCGCAGTGGTAGCGCAGGGGCCTTTTAAGCCCAGGGTCGCAGGTTCGAATCCTGCTGGCGGCACCACCTTTCCGATCTCAGAGCGGAGGTCTGCTGCCAAGACGAGGCGGGCTCCGGGACCGGTTGCCGGCCGTTTTGACAGCAATTACGGGCTGCCCTCGGCGCACGCGGGCGATGGCCGGCGGACGGCGGGCCGACGGGGAAACCTAGGGGGAGCGTCTACCAGCGAGCCGACGGCAGGGGGGTGGTCCGGCCACCTCCCCCTCGGGGGGGAAGCTGTATCGCTACGCTAGGACCCGGGCGGAGGCCTCAGCCAGCTCACCACTGCACTGGCGGCGTTCTCGGAGCATCGCATCCAGCCCCCCGAGCGGCAGCCCGCTGCCGACTTTCTCGAAGGTTGGTTGGAGAACACCGCCCGGCCCTCGGTGCGGGCCTCCACCTATGAGAGCTACTCCGGGGTGGTGTGGCACCACCTCACCCCCGACCTCGGTCGGGTCCGGCTCAGCCGCCTCACCCCCGATGAGGTCCAGGGGATGCTAAACCGGAAACTGGAGGCCGGGCTGTCGCCGCGCCGAGTCGACTACCTGCGTGGCATCCTCCACCGCTCCCTCAACCAGGCCCTCAGCTGGGGGCTGGTGGGCAGGAATGTCGCCGGACTGGTCCGCTCGCCCAAGCAGGTCCGCTACGAGATCCACCCCTTGGACCCAGACGAGGCGAAGGCCCCCCTGGCCGAGGTGCGAGGCGACCGCCTGGAGGCGCTCTTCGCGCTGGCCCTCGCGACCGGCATGCGCAGAGGGGAGCTGCTGGGCCTGCGCTGGGAGGATGTCGACCTGCCTCGCCGGGCCCTGCACGTCAGGCGGGCCCTGGAGCGCTACCAAGGCGCCTACCGGCTGGTCGAGCCCAAATCGGCGAGGGGGGTGCGGTCGATCAGCTTGCCGTCGTTCGCCTTCCACGCCTTGGAGCGTCAGCGCGCCCTCCAGGAGGCGGAGCGGGATCGAGCCGGTTCGGTCTGGACGGAGTGGGGCCTCGTCTTCACGACTCAGATCGGACTTCCGCTGGACGGTTCGATGGTGACCCATTCACTGCACCGCCACCTGCGCAGCGCGGGCCTCCGTCACCAGCGGTTCCACGACCTCCGCCATGCCTGCGCCTCGCTGCTCCTGGCAGAGGGGATCAACCCCAGGGTGGTGATGGAGATCCTGGGTCACTCCCAGGTGAGCCTCACTCTGAACACCTACAGCCACGGGATCCCAAGCC